>DATMUQ010000328.1:0-2451 GCA_035563795.1 Terriglobales bacterium
TCATGCCCGGGCTTGACCCGGGCATCCATGAGCGAAGCTAGCGCCATGGCTGAGATAAATTGCCGGGCCCAGCGAGGGCGCCGAGCCCGGCAATGACAGCGACTTAGGGCCGTCGGTGGGTGCCGATCAAGCCTTGATGAAGTCGAGCAGATCGGCGTTGATCACCTCGGCATGGGTGGTCGCCATGCCATGCGGATAGCCCTTATAGACCTTCAGGGTACCGTGCTTGACGAGTTTCGCCGAGAGCAAGGCGGAATCCGCGATCGGCACGATCTGGTCGTCGTCGCCGTGCAGGATCAACACCGGCACATCGATCTTCTTCAGGTCTTCGGTGAAATCGGTTTCGGAGAAGGCCTTGATGCAATCGTAATGGGCCTTGGTGCCGCCCATCATGCCCTGGCGCCACCAATTATCGATGACACCCTGGGAGACCGCCGCACCTGGACGGTTGAAGCCATAGAACGGGCCGCTGGGGACATCGCGATAGAACTGGGCCCGGTTGGCGGCCAGTGCTGTGCGGAAGCCGTCGAATACTTCCAGGGGCAAGCCACCAGGATTCTTGTCGCTCTTCACCATGATCGGCGGCACGGCACCGATCAGCACGGCCTTGGCGACGCGGCCCTTCTCGGCGCGGGCGACGTAATGCGCCACTTCGCCGCCGCCGGTCGAATGGCCGATATGGACGGCATTCTTGAGGTCGAGCTTCGCCGCCAGTTCGATGATATCGGCGGCATAGGTGTCCATCTCACTGCCGGTATCGGTCTGGCTGGAACGGCCATGGCCGCGGCGATCATGGGCGATCACCCGGTAGCCCTTGCCGAAGAAGAACAGCATCTGCGCGTCCCAGTCATCGGCGCTCAGCGGCCAGCCGTGATGGAAGACGATCGGCTGCGCCGTTTTGGCACCCCAATCCTTGTAGAAGATCTCGGTGCCGTCCTTGGTGGTGATATATCCGCTGCTCATTTTTCTGCCTTCCTTGTCTTTTGTTTGGTCCGCTGTCAATTGCGACTGGGCCATGACCAGCCCGGGCGCCACGGCCAGTGCCGTTACCACAACGCCGCCGATGAGAACGCTGCGGCGTGAGGTTTCGCTGAGGTGGTCTTCTTCTTGATGCATCCGCTTCACGTTCCCTTTGCCATGATGCGGGCCTGAACAGCCCGATCGCAAGTTAACTGTTGGAGAAAGCCGCCCGACAGGCGGCGGTGCGAAGGGAAGATAGCGACGCCAGCTCGGCCAATCTGCCATACATTGGTATAGGGGACGATGATCTTGGTTTATGGGACCAAGCGCGATCCCGGCGCGGCTCTCGCCAGGGCCCCGTCTGGACGCCGTTCACGACGATGTCCACTCGGGGATGGAAAGAAAACACATTCTTGAGTTACATCTTTTTCGATATCGCCGTCGCCGCGCTCAGCTGCCGAGATAGGCGCGGATCGCGGGATCGGTGCTGGCGAGCAGCCGCCGGGTCTCATCCAACAGCACCACTTCGCCATTGGCTATGAAGGCGGTGCGGTCAGCGATGCGCGCGGCATCGGCCGGGTCATGCGTCACCATGAGGACGGTCAATCCCGCCGCCCGGCGCAGGGCATCAACCAGATCCAGCATCTCGTTGCGCATGGCGGGACCGAGGGCGGCGAAAGGTTCATCGAGCAGCAGGATCGGCCGGCGCCGCACCAGGCAGCGGGCGATGGCCACGCGCTGACGCTCGCCACCGGAAAGCTGCGCCGGCAAGCGTGCCTCGAAACCGGCGAGGCCCACTTGCGCCAAGGCTTCCGCTACGTCGCGGTGCTGGCCGTCATCCAGCCGCAGGCCGGGATCGAGGCCGAGGCCAACATTCTGCGCGGCGCTCAGATGGGCGAAGAGATTATGGTCCTGGAACAAGGTCGTCACCGGGCGCTGCGCCGCCGGCCAGGCGGTGATATCGGTGCCGTCGACGAGAATCTGGCCTGAATCAGGCTGCTCGAAACCACCGATCAGCGCCAGCAGCGTGCTCTTGCCGGCACCGCTCGGCCCGATCACGGCAACACAGGCCCCTGCCTCCTCGGCGAGGTCGAAACGCATCCGCATATCCTCATAGCGGAAGGTCAGGGCGCGGCAGTCAAGAAAGGGCATGATGGGCTCGGGAGCGTGAGTGTGAAGGCGGAAGGATGCGCAGCTGCCAGTACCCCCCACCCCGACCCTCCCCCTCAAGGGGGGAGGGGGCTAAGGAGCCAACGGAAC
Source organism: Terriglobales bacterium (assembly GCA_035563795.1). Taxonomy (GTDB): domain Bacteria; phylum Pseudomonadota; class Alphaproteobacteria; order Dongiales; family Dongiaceae; genus Dongia_B. Next base: position 2,221 of record DATMUQ010000328.1, read on the forward strand.
ACACAGCGTGACGATGCGCGATCGTGTAATGCAATCCGAAACAGCGGTCATCAAAGGGTTTGATCTCGCCCGCAGCAATGGCGTTCCCTCCCCCCTTGAGGGGGAGGGTTAGGGTGGGGGGTAGCTTTGATAGCCGGCAGGTGTCTTTGCACGAAGCCGTCCGCTTCCTGTTACCCTCGAATTTGATCCGAGGGTCCGTAGCCGCCAGCGACGCGATGTCACCCATGGATT
>DATMUQ010000329.1:0-6018 GCA_035563795.1 Terriglobales bacterium
GGCCGCGGCCGCGCTGTCCAGCCCGGCACCGGGAAACCGGTCTGCTGGCCGAATTGATTGGTCTGGGCGCCGCTGCTCGGCGGTGCGGGCTGGTTCTGGTCGGTCATGATCCCCTGCTGCTGAAACGGGTGGCGCGGCCCATGCGAGGCGAGGCCAACCCGGCCTCTCTTCGATCAGCTTATTAGAAGATCAATGTCGCGGCGACGAGAACCGGAATCCGCCGGGACGCGGTCCATTTCGGCGGTCAGCGCCCGGCTCCGCCGGTCGGACCCTTGCGGGCGGGATTGCGTACATAAGGCAGTGGCCGCTCGTCGCGTGCCGAGAGCTTGCGCTCGATCTCCCAATCCTCGAGCGCAATGCATTGCCCGTCGGTGCCGGGTTCCTCGACCGGGAAGATGGCGAACTCGACCAGATATTCCGCGCCGGACTGGGTCGGCCAGCGATAGCTGCCATAGACCGGCTGCTGGCTGGTCCAGACTTGGTGATAGGCGGCGATGCCTTGGGCGGTGAAATTGGCCCCCTCATCGTCCAGGCTGTCGAGATAGCGCCCGGTCAGTTCGATCCCGTTCATCTCCACGACTTTGGTCCCGGCGAGGCGATAGAGCACGCGGAAGGGATCCGGCTCGATCTCAACCACCAACATCCAGGGCAGGATGGGCTTCAACTCGGCGGGATCGATGTCGCGGCGCCGGGGCATCGTCCGGCCGCCGCGTTTGGTCTGCCAATAGGCCTCGAACTGGCGGATATGCCGGGACTTCACCTGGTCGAACGGGATCAGCTTAAACATTACTGGAGCCTGTGGGCGGCCTGCCGCCAAATCCTCTTGCCGCTAATCCCTGCGTAGCTGGCCTTCCGTAGCGGCCACCGCCCGCAAGCGATCCCCGTCCGGGGATGTGTCCCTGGTCTCTCGCGGAGACGGACCGGAGCGGCCAGCCGGCCCGGTTACCCTCATCGCTTAGGACGGTGAGATTAACAAAGTATGAAAATTACAAAAATCACCCTTCAGTGATAGCTCAGCCAAGGATTTTACCTCGGCAACGTTGATTTTGCTTGAATTAGACCTAGCTTAATATAAGCTAGCTTATATTATATGAGATCAGATAATATGCAGCCTCCTGAGAAATCCTTCGGCTTCCTGCTTTACGACGCGGCCCGGCTCCTGCGGCGCGATTTCGAGCGCCGGGCAAAGCAGCTCGGCCTGACCCGTGCCCAATGGTCGGTGCTGGCCCATCTCGCCCGTAACGAGGGCACCAACCAGGCTGCCGCCGCCGATGTGCTGGAAATCGAACCGATCACCTTGGTGCGCCTGCTGGACCGGCTGGAATCGGCCGGCTGGGTGGAGCGTCGTCCGGATCCCAATGATCGCCGGGCGCGGCTGCTCTATCTCACCGAGAAGGCCCATCCGATCCTGGGCCAGATGTTCGCCCTGTCCCTGGAGACCCGTGACCTAGCGCTGGTTGGCGTCAGCGAGCCGGAGCGGGACGCCATGATGGCGATGCTGATCAAGATCCGCCAGAACCTCTCCGGCCGTGAACCGGCCGGCGATAACACGGACCGCGATGCGATCGCGGCGAAAGCCTGACATCATGCCCGACAGCCACGACACCTCTGACCAGTCTGCCCCCCCGCTCGCGCCCGCTTCGGACGAAGCCGCCCATCATCTCCAGCGCAGCTTGCGCCGCCGTCGCTGGCGCCGCCGGTTCTTCCTACTGCTGGGGCCGCTCGCTGTCCTGGTTGGGGCCGGCTATTTCTATCTCAGCGGCGGGCGCTATGTCGGCACTGATGACGCCTATCTGCACAGCCACAAGATCCAGGTGAGCGCCGATATCTCCGCCCGCGTGGTTGCCGTGCTGGTGCATGAAAACGAGCCGGTGAAGACCGGCCAGGTCCTGTTCGAGCTTGATCGCGAGCCGATCCAGATCGCCATTGAACAGGCCAAGGCCGACCGTGATACCGCGCGCAATGACATCAAGGCGCTGAAGGCGAGCTATCGCCAGCGCCAGCAGGATCTCGGCGCCGCCCAGGCCAACCTGGCCCTCGCCACCACCGAGTTCCACCGCCGCGACGCACTGGTGAAGACCGGCGCCATCTCGCAATCGGATTACGACAAGGCGCGCAACGAATATAACGTGACGGTGCAACAGGTCGCCGGCATCCAGCAGGACATCGGCCGCATCCTGTCGCAGCTGGCCGGCAATCCCGATATCGATCCCGACGAGCATCCGGCCGTCCGCGCCGCCCAGGCGAAGATGGACCAGGACCTGCTCGACCGGCGCCATGCCACCGTCACCGCGTCCAGCGACGGCATTGTCACCCAGGTCGACAATCTGCGGGTCGGCGATTATCTGCGCGCCGGCACGCCCGCCTTCATGCTGATGACGACGCAGGATGTCTGGGTCGAGGCCAATATGAAGGAGACCGATCTCACTTATGTGCGCTCGGGCCAGAGCGCCACGGTGGAGATCGATACCTATCCCGGCCGCGAATTCACCGCCACGGTGGACAGTATCGGTGTCGGTACCGGTGCCGAATTCAGCGCCCTGCCGGCACAGAACGCCACCGGCAACTGGGTCAAGGTGGTGCAGCGCATCCCCGTGCGGCTCATTATCCATCCCAGCGCCGATCAGCCGATCCTGCGTGCCGGCATGAGTGCCACGGTGGAGATCGACACCCATCACCAGCGCGAATTGCCGGGCATCGTCAAATCGGCCATGGCCCTGGTCGGTGCGGCGCCACAGACATCCGAGCCGGCACTCTCGACGGCCGAGAGCGGCAACTAGGTCGCGGCGCGGGAATCCGACCCGTGGACAGGTAGCGATGAAGAAGCCCAATGCATCGCCGGCATTGATCACCATTCCGATCATGCTGGCCACCATCATGCAGGCGCTGGACACCACCATCGCCAATGTGGCGCTGCCGCATATGCAGGGCAGTCTCGCGGCCACCCAGGACCAGATCTCCTGGGTGCTGACCTCCTATATCGTCGCCGCCGCCATCATGATGGCGCCGAGCGGTTTCATCTCGGCACGGATCGGGCGGAAAAGGCTTTTTGTCATTTCGGTGGTCGGCTTCACCATCGCCTCGATGCTGTGCGGCATCGCCACCTCGCTCGACCAGATGGTGCTCTATCGCCTGCTGCAAGGTGTCTTCGGCGCAGCACTCGTGCCGCTCTCGCAGGCGACCCTGCTCGACATCTATCCGCGTGAGAAACATGGCTCGGCCATGGCGATGTGGGGTGTCGGCGTCATGCTGGGGCCGATCCTTGGCCCGACCCTCGGCGGCTATCTCACCGAATATTACAACTGGCGCTGGGTGTTCTTCATCAACCTGCCGATTGGCATCTTCGCCTTGCTCGGCATCGTCGCTCTGGTGCCGGAAACCGAGATCGACCGCAACCGGCCGTTCGACGCTTTCGGCTTCGCCTGGCTCAGCCTGGCGCTTGGCGCGCTGCAGATGATGCTCGATCGCGGCGAGCTCAAGGACTGGTTCTCCTCGACCGAGATCATCGTCGAGGCCACGTTATCGGGCCTCGGCTTCTACATGTTCATCGTCCATATGATGACGCATGCGCATCCCTTCTTGACGCCGCGCCTGTTTAAGGACCGCAATTTCGTCATCGGCCTCCTCTTCATCTTCGTGGTCGGCATCATCCTGCTGGCGACCATGGCGCTGCTGCCGCCCTTCCTGCAGAATCTGAAGCACTATCCGGTGGTGACGACAGGTTATGTCATGGCGCCGCGTGGCATCGGCACCATGATCTCGATGCTGGTGGTGGGACGTCTGCTCGGCAAGTTTGATGTCCGGCTGATCATCCTCGTCGGTCTCGGCCTCGCCATCATCTCGCTCTGGCAGATGAGCAATTTCAACTTCGACACCGATATCTCCGCGCTCACCATTTCCGGCATCATCCAGGGCCTGGGTCTGGGCGGCATCTTCGTGCCGCTGAGTGCCATCACCTTCGCGACGCTGGAGCCGGCGTTACGCACCGAGGCGACGGCCTTGTTCAGCCTGATGCGCAATCTCGGTTCCGCCATCGGCGTGTCCATCGTCAACTGGCTGCTGTCGCGCAATACCCAGATCAATCACGCGGAACTGGCGCAGCACATCACTGTGCTGAACCCGCTGCTGAAGGCGCCCTATGCGCCGGATATGTGGTCGCCGACCGAGCGCAGCGGCCTGATCGCCCTCGACCAGCTGGTCAACGCCCAGGCCAGCATGATCTCCTATCTGAACGACTTTCTGTTCATGATGTGGATCACCATCGCCGCCATCCCCATGCTGCTGCTGTTGCGCAAGCCGCGCAAACCGCAGAGCAAGGAAGAGGCGGAAGCCGAAGCGGCCGCAGCGATCGCCGATTAGCTCGATTTCAATATCGCCCGGAATTGCGGGTCGAAGGTGCGCGAGATCGGCGCCATGGCGGCACCTTGTGCCACCGCCCAGAGATCGGCGGCACCCAAAGTGAGGCGCGGCAGGTTGCGGGCGGCGCGGTCGGCGACTGAGGGCATCAGCGGCTCGACATGGCGTACCAGATCGAGCAGCAGGCCATGCGGCAATTGCCCGCCCAGGACCACGGTCTGCGGATCGAACATCGCCTCGATGACCTGGATCGCTTGGCGGAGATAGAAGCCGGCCTCGGCGCTCCATTGCAGCAAGGCCGGTTCGCGGGCTGCCAGCAGCTGATCGAGCTTGCTGAACAGGCCTGACATGCCGGGATCGAGGCCGAGGCTGCGGCACGCCGCCAACATCGAGACGTAATGCTCCAGCGTATGCGGCTCGCGCGCCTGCGTTTCCGCCTTGCGCGATCCATTGCCATTACCGCCATTGCCACCGACCCAGTTGCCGCCAACCCAGCCACCACCGGGACCGATCGCCGGCAGCTGCCCGATCTCGCCGGCATTGCCGACGGCGCCGGCATAGAGCTCGCCCTGGATGATCAGTCCGGCGCCGAGACCATAGCCGAGGAAGAGATAGACGAAATTGTCGAGGCCGCTGGCAACGCCATACATCTTCTCTGCGATGGCGGCAGCCCCGGCGTCGTTCTGCAGGCCCGCTTCCAGACCGGTCTCATGTTCAAGCCGCGCCAGCAGTGGAAAGTCATGCCATTCCTGCATCACCCAGGGATCGACCAGCAGATCCTCCGGCGGATGCTGCGGGTCGAGGCGCTGGCCGAAAGGACCCGGCATGGCGATGCCAAGGCCGAGCAACCGGTCATCGGCGCGCGGATCGGCGGCAGTGAGGTCGCGGCGGATGGCGGCGATCAGGTTGAGGACGATGGCGAGGCCGCGCTTCGGTCCGCCTTTCGGCAAACGATGCTGCTGCCGGCTCAAGGTGCGGCCGGCGAGATCGGCGCCGATCCCCAGCACCTGATGGCGGTCGATCTGGATACCGATCGAATAGGCGCCGGTGGCGACAATGCGATAGGGCGTGGCCGGCTGGCCGCGGCCGCCGCGCACCGGGGCATCAGGGGCGACCAGGCCGTTTTCCGTGAACTGGTCGATGATGTTGCTGACGGTCTGGGCGGTAAGCTGGGTCGCCCGGGCGATCTCGGCCCGGGAAAGCGCCCCGTTCAGGCGCAGGGCATCGAAGACGACACGCCGGTTATGGGCGCTCGCACCGCCGAGATTGGTGCCGGCCGTGGCGATGATCGGACGCTTCACTGACCGTTTCCCCCGCGCATGATCCCCTCTCACCGTTCCGCTTTATCCTTTCAGTCCTGGCATCTGCCTCTCGGGGCGTCTCGCTGGGCAGGGCCCGGATGGCCCCACGGACCGCCATTGACAGGGTGGACAAAAAGCCGGAAACTCATTAAGTCAAACAAATTGATTTAATTCGTCGGTGGATGCAAGCTTTTCGTACCGACGGCGTTGAGAAGACCAGCAATCCGCCGGGTCCATGAAGGGCCCGGTTTACCTTGGGAGGAACGGATGTCAGAGAAACTGCGTGGAATGATGGTGCGAGCCATGCTCGCCGGCACGGCGATGACCGCGCTGCAGGGTTTCGCGGCGCATATGGCGGCCG
>DATMUQ010000330.1:0-10072 GCA_035563795.1 Terriglobales bacterium
GCCGCCCGGACCCGCAGCATCATCGGTACCCAGTCCCTGATCAATGCCGGAATCGCCAATCCGGTCTGGGCACTGCGCAATGGGACGATCGGCTGGAGCCTGGCCGGGCAGGTGCTGGATCACGGCCAGTCACGCCGCTTTCCGCAGACCGACGAGAGGCTGCGCCTGGAGGCAGCAAGCCGTGCTCGCACCGTTGCCGACCGCGCCGGCGTGCGCCGCCTGACCTTGGACGCGCTGCGGGCTTGGATAGCGGAGCAGCGCCGCACCACCTACGTTTTCGATGTCCGGACGCCGGAGGAATATGCCGCCGGTCACCTGCCGGGCAGCCGCAATGTTCCCGGTGGCCAACTGGTCCAGGAGACAGACCATTATGCGACGGTGCGCGGGGCGCGGATCGCGCTGATCGACGATGATGGCGTGCGCGCCAATATGACCGGCTCATGGCTGGCACAGATGGGCTGGGACGTCGCCGTGGTTGACGCCGCGACGCGCGCCGATTTCACCGCTCAAGGCGAATGGCAGCCGCCGCGGCCGCCTCAGCCTGCCGTGAAGACTGTCGACCCGGCAACCCTGCGCGACTGGCTTGCGGCGGGTGATACGCTTCTCTTCGATGTGACCACCAGCGCCACCTACGTTGCCGGCCATATACCGGGGGCGCATTTCGCCTTGCGTGCCGATCTGCCGGCTTTTGTCGCGCGCTCGCCCGCCAGGCGATATGTGCTGACCTGCGGCTCGGGCCTGCTCGCCAGATATGCAGCCGGCGATCTCGCCGCAGTGACCCAGCAACCGGTCTATGTCCTTGAGGGCGGGACAGCGGCCTGGAAGGCGGCCGGCCATGCGCTCGAACAGGGCGAGCAGAATCTTGCCTCGCCGCGGATCGATCGCTATCGACGCCCTTATGAGGGCACCGACAATCCGCGCGAGGCGATGCAGGCTTATCTCGACTGGGAATTCGGCCTGGTGGCCCAGCTCGCGCTGGACGGCACCCACGGCTTCTTCGTCATCTGACCGACAATGGCAGCGGGCGGAATAGCGCCCGATGCGGCCAGCGCGCGGCACGAGCAATCAACGGCAAATCGGCGACGGGAAGCCGTGGCTGAGAGTTTTGACCGGCAAGCTTTTTTCATGATAGGTTCCGTATTTGTTCTAAAGACGTATACGGAGCGGTTACGCGATGGACGATGGCAGCCTGCTGGCGGAGCCCCGCTCCGCGGCCAAACCAGCTGACTATCTCGGCAGGCTCAATCCGCAACAGCGCCTCGCGGCTGAGCATGGCATCGACCAGATTTCCGGCACCCATATCGGCGGGCCGCTGCTGGTGATCGCCGGTGCGGGCTCCGGCAAGACCAATACCCTCGCCCACCGGGTGGCCAATCTCGTCATCCATGGCGCGGATCCACAGCGGATCCTGCTGATGACCTTCTCGCGCCGCGCGGCCGCCGAGATGACCAGGCGTGTCGAGCGGATCGCGCAACAAGTCATGGGCAACCAGGCCCATGCCGTCACCTCTGGATTGAGCTGGGCCGGCACCTATCACGGAATCGGCGCCAGGCTGCTTCGGCGATATGCCGAGCAGATCGGCCTGTCGCCCAATTTCTCGATTCATGACCGCGAGGATTCCGCGGATCTGATGGACCTAGTGCGCGCCGAGCTTGAGTTCCACGAAGCCGAAAGCCGCTTCCCGCAGAAGGCCACCTGCCTCGCAGTCTATTCGCGCTGCGTCAATGCCGAGATTTCCGTCGAAGAAGCCGTCGGACACTATTTCCCCTGGTGCAGCGACTGGACCGGTGAGCTGAAGACGCTGTTCAGCCAGTATGTCGAGGCCAAGCAGCGCCAGAACGTCCTCGATTACGATGACCTGCTGCTCTACTGGGCCCAGATGATGCTGGATCCGGTCATGGCCGCAGAGATTGCACGCCTCTTCGACCATATCCTGGTTGACGAATATCAGGATACGAACCGGTTGCAGGCTTCGATCCTGACAGCAATCAAGCCCGATGGCCGGGGACTGACCGTCGTCGGTGACGATGCCCAGGCGATCTACAGTTTCCGGGCGGCGACGGTCCGCAACATCCTGGATTTTCCGGCGAGCTTCTCACCGGCGGCCACTGTCATCACCCTCGACCAGAATTACCGCTCGACCCAATCGATCCTCACGGCCTCGAATGCCGTCATCGGCGTGGCAGTGGAGCGCTTCACCAAGGATTTGTGGACCGACCGGGCCGTGGGCCAGCCGCCGAAGCTGGTCGCCACCCCCGACGAAGGCGACCAGGCCCGCTATGTCGTCAAGCGCATCCTGGAAAACCGGGAAGAAGGCATGACGCTGAAGCAGCAGGCTGTTCTCTTCCGGGCTTCCGATCATAGCAACCTCCTCGAAGTCGAACTCACCCGCCGCAACATCCCCTTCGTCAAATTCGGCGGCCTCAAATTCCTCGATACCGCCCATGTAAAGGATATCATGGCGCTGCTGCGGTTCGCCCAGAACCCGCGGGACCAGGTGGTCGGCTTCCGCATTCTGCAACTCATGCCCGGTATTGGCCCGGCCTCAGCGAAACGCGTGCTGGAGCATATCTTCAACGCCCCCGATCCGCTCCGAGCTCTGACCGAAGCCTCGACCCCGCCACGGGCGGCCGGGCATTGGCAGGCTTTCGTTGATGCGATCATCGACCTGCGGCTTTGCAAAAGCGGCTGGCCATCTGAGATCGAGGTGGCACGGCGCTGGTATGAACCGCATCTCGAGCGGATTCATGAGGATGCCGCCATCCGAGCTGCCGATCTCGACCAATTGCAGCAGATCGCCGCCGGCTATCCCAGCCGCGAGCGGTTTCTCACCGAGTTGACGCTGGACCCGCCGGACGCAACCAGTGACGAATCCGGTGTTCCGCTGCTTGACGAGGATTATCTCATTCTCTCCTCCATCCATTCCGCCAAGGGCCAGGAATGGAAATCCGTCTTCGTGCTCAATGTCGTCGACGGCTGTATTCCGTCCGATCTTGGAACCGGCGAATCCGAGGATATCGAGGAAGAGCGGCGGCTCCTCCATGTCGCGATGACACGCGCCAAGGATGATCTCGAACTGATCGTCCCGCAGCGTTTCTATACCCACAACCAGCGGTCCCAGGGTGACCGCCATGTCTATGCGGAGCGGACGCGGTTCATTCCGAAATCCCTGCTGTCGCTGTTCGACAGAACCACCTGGACGGCCTTTGCACCGCCGGGTGTCTCCACCGCCCTCAAGGATCATCGTGTCGATATCGCCGGGCGCATGCGCGGCATGTGGAAATGACGGCGGAACTTTCGCGCAGCCCGCTCTCGAAAATACCGACTAGCCCCAAACAGAAGCCGAGCTGAATACAGGCTGAAAGAGGCGCTGACCTGACGTTCGGGCAACCGCGCGTCACGCAGCGTCGTGTCCGCCACATATCGCGATGCCGGCTGCCGGCGATGGCAATTTATCGCTCTCCCGTAGGGTTTTGCACCAAAAGGCGGCAATACCGACCGCTTTTGGCGCAGTCTCCCGCCCTGAAAAGCCTAGCATCGGAAAAAAGAACCGAGACGGTGGGGAGGCATGATGAGTTCGCATTTTAACGGTACGCAGATGCGAGCGGATACCTGGCACAAGCTACGGGCGGCAACCGAGCGGCTGGAACAAGCCGAGGGCAAGGCCGAGATTGCCGGCCTGCGCGGCGAAGTGTCAGAACTGCTTACCCGTTTAGAGGCCATTGAGTTCTACTGGTCCTTCCCCGGCCGCCCGGCACTGGAGCAACTCACCGGCACTTTCCTGAACCAGGATCACGACGGACTGCGCCGCCAAGTGGCTGCCGTCGTTCGGGCCCTGGCGAGTGCCTCTTACGGCTATCGCAACGCCGATGAGGACGATAGCGGCCGGGATGGTCACGGGCGCGAGGATCTGGGCCAGGACGACAAGGAAGCCCAGGTCTTGCGCGAACGCGCGACCGACAAGCCGCATTTCGACGTGCTGATCGTCGATGCCGTCTCGCCACGCGAAGAACGGGCGATGCGCCAAGGCCTGCGCCGCATGCGCAGCGAAGATGATCCCTTCGTCTATGACACGGTGGTGGTGCCGAGCTTCGAGGATGCCGTCATCGCCGTCCTTTTCAACTACAATATCCAGGCCGTTCTCGTCCGCTACAGCGTCACCTTCAAATCGAAGAACCGCCTGGAAGTCCTGCGGCGCTATCTCGGCGGTCTCGACGAGGCCGATCTGGCCGACGATGGCAGCGAGCAGATGAGCGCCAGGCTGGGTCGCGTCATCAACGATCTCAGACCCGAACTCGACCTCTACCTCGTCGCCGATGCCACCGTGGAAGATGTGGTCGGCACGGAAAGCCCGATCTATCGCCGCATCTTCTACCGCCAGGACGATTACATGGAGCTGCACCTCTCCATCCTGCGCGGCATCAGCGAGCGTTATGAGACGCCCTTCTTCACCGCCCTGAAACGCTATGCGAAACGCCCCACCGGCGTCTTCCACGCTTTGCCCATCTCACGCGGCACCTCGGTGACGAAATCCCACTGGATCCACGACATGGTGGATTTCTACGGCATCAACATTTTCCTCGCCGAAACTTCCGCGACGACCGGCGGCCTCGATTCACTGCTGAACCCGCTGGGACCGCTCAAGAAAGCGCAGGAACTAGCGGCCGAGACCTTTGGCGCCGAGCGCACCTATTTCGTCACCAACGGCACCTCGACGGCGAACAAGATCGTGGTGCAGGCGGTGCTGCGGCCCAATGACATCGTGCTCATTGATCGCGACTGCCACAAATCGCACCACTATGGCCTGGTCTTGAGCGGTGCGCGGGTCTGCTATCTCGATTCCTACCCGCTGCCTGAATATTCGATCTACGGCGCGGTTCCCTTGAGCGAGATCATCGGCAAGCTGCATGGCTATCAGCAGGCCGGTGAGCTTGACCGCGTCAAGATGCTGCTCCTCACCAACTGCACCTTTGACGGCATCATCTACAATGTCGAGCGGGTGATGCAGGCCTGCCTCGCCATCAAGCCCGATCTCATCTTCCTCTGGGACGAAGCCTGGTTCGCCTTCGCCGGCTTTCATCCGACCTATCGCCAGCGCACGGCAATGGCGGTGGCCGCAAAGCTGAAACGGCGTTATCGCAGCGCCGACTATCGCGCTGCCTATGAGGCCTGGCTGGCGCAGACCGACCCGGCAACGCGGGCCGAGCAGATTGCCCGCGGCGAGGGGCTGCCGGATCCGGACAAGGTGCGCGTCCGCGTCTATGCGACGCAATCCACCCACAAGACCCTGACGGCTTTCCGCCAGGCATCGATGATCCATATCCATGACCAGGATTATCAGGGCAAGGTGGCGACGGCTTTTCACGAAGCCTATATGACCCATACCTCGACCTCGCCCAATTACCAGCTCCTGGCCTCGCTCGATATCGGCCGGCGGCAAATGGCGCTGGAAGGCTTCGAACTGGTGCAAAAGCAGATCGAACGCGCCATGATCCTGCGCGAGCGGGTCAAGGAAACGCCGGCGATCGCCCAGTTCCTGAAATTCCTGTCGATGCGCGATCTCATTCCGGCCCGCTATCGCAATTCCGGCATTGAGGTCTATTACGACCAGGAGCATGGCTGGTCGGGCCTGGAAGATGCCTGGAACAAGGATGAGTTCGTGCTCGATCCGACACGCCTCACCTTGCATACGGCGCGGGCCGGCATCGACGGCTATGGCTTCCGCGGCCAGGTGTTGATGGATAAATACGCCATCCAGATCAACAAGACCTCGCGCAACACGGTTCTCTTCATGACCAATATCGGCACCACGCGCAGCGCGGTCGCCTATCTTCTGACCTCGCTCACCAGTTATTGCACGGAACTGGCGGCGGAGCTCGATGGCGCCAGCACCGCCGAGCGTGGCCTGCATGAGGGCCGCGTCAGCGCCCTCACCAAGGCGCCGCCGAGCCTGCCGGAGTTCAGCGGCTTCCATGCCGCCTTTCGCCCGAGCGCGACTTCTTCGACCATGGATGGCGATATCCGCAGCGCCTATTTCCGCGGCCATGAGGACGCTGACTGCGACTATCTGAACATTGCCTCGATGCGCGACGAAGAGGTGGATGCTCTCTCCGCCGACATCGTCTCGGCGATGTTTGTCATTCCCTATCCGCCGGGCTTCCCCATGCTGGTGCCGGGCCAGATCGTGACGCCGGAGATCGTGCATTTCCTGCGCCAGCTCGACGTCAAGGAGATCCACGGCTATCGCCCGGAACTCGGGCTACGGGTTTTCAAACGGAATGTCTTGGGGATCGCCGAGCCGGCCCCGCTCACCGTCGTCGCAACTGCTAAAGTGGGCTAATGGCGCGGGCGACAGTGCATTCCGGCCAGAATGCGAGCTGAGGCGGCGGACAAAGGCTGACACCCTGCTTCCGCCCGCTCTTGGCGCAAAGGCAGCCGGAGCGACGCAAGCCAAGGAGTTGAAGCCGCGACGAGCCTGGAGAAGTATCTTCGTCGCAACATGTGATGGCATGTGGATCCGGCGATTCTCTTTTGAGAAGCGCGGCACCAGGTCAAGCTGATGTGATGAGATGCGGAGTCCCACGCATTAAGAGCCCAGCACCTTTGGGTGCGGAGTCCATACAGTTTTAGCTAAGCCATGGGAGAAATGGCGCGCCCGGAAGGACTCGAACCTCCAGCCTTCTGATTCGTAGTCAGATGCTCTATCCAATTGAGCTACGGGCGCACTCGCCGCACCGCGTCGAGACCCCGAAGAGGCTGCGGTTGCTTGCGGTGGCGGAACCTACACAACGCGCCCCAGGCTGGCAAGCCCCGAATGCGGCTTGTCACAAAATTTCGTCACAAACCTTTAACCCGCTGAGCGGGATGGATTTATGACCTGCAGGAACGGCGGCAAAGCCCCCTTTCCGAGGCCGAATCGCACGAAAACTGGCGGCTGCGGAACCGGGCCGGAGGCGTGCCGCAAGCAGCGGCTGGGAAAGTCTTGCATCCCCCGGCGCTTGGGCAAGGCGGTTGATTATTTACGCAAAAGCTGCCAAACAATTCAGGGATTAATCGGCACATCATCATGCCGTTTGGTGGGGTTCGGGCATCAATGAAAAAGCTGAAGCAAGTCGCGGTCCTGATTGCCGCGGGGGTGGCGTTGGGCGCCTGCCAGACGACACAGAATGCAGCCTCGCCGGTCACATCAGGGACTTCCGGGGCACCGATTGGGGCCAATACCTCGGCCCAAGCCCCCGCTCCGGCCAAGCCGATCACCGTCGCACAGCTCGATACCTCGCAGCCCGGCAAGCCGACCGGTACCCTGGTAGGCCAGCGCGTGGTCGATTTCCGCGCCGATCTGACCAAGCTGCAGCAGGGCGTGCAGCAGCAAGCGACCCGGCATCAGCAGTTGCATGAGGATGCCGAGCAGAACGCCTCGACCTATCAGACCACGGTCGGCGCCATCAATGCGAAGCTGCAGATCGGCACCACGCCGGGCAATCCGGGCGTCGTTACCGCCTGGAAGCAGGCGCAGAACGAATTGGGCGGGGTCGATAACGACCTCAACCAGATGAACGCGCTGGCCAATGATGTCGCCAATAACGCAGCCTTTGCTTCTTATCTGCTGGATTCGATCCGCGCCTCCTACACGGTGTCCGGCGCGGTCGACGAGGATCATCGCCAGCTCCGCATCCTGGAAGATTCGACCCAGCAGACCTCGGTCTCGATCGACCGGCTGCTCAACCAGCTTTCCGACGATATCAACCGCCAGAACCGCTTCCTCGGCATCGAGCGCAGCAACCTGACCCAGCTTGCCATGGCGGTGAATAACGGCGAATTCTACGGCACCACCCTGGCCAGCCGCACCACGCCGCAGCCCTTGCCGACCGCCCAGCCGGGCACCGGCATGACCACCGGCCGACCGCTGGTGATCATCCGCTTCGACAAGGCCAATGTGGATTACGAGCAGGCGCTCTATCAGGCCACCAGCAAGGCGCTGGAGCGCCGCCCCAATGCCGGTTTCGACCTGGTGGCGGTGGCCCCCGCCAATGGCACCCCGGCCGAGGTCGCTCTCAACAGCGATATCGCCCGTACCAATGCCAACAAGGTCATGCGCTCGCTGCTCAATATGGGCCTGCCGCAGGACCGGCTCAGCGTCACCCAGGTCACGGACCCCAATGTCCAGACCAATGAGGTGCATCTCTACGTCCGTTGATGCGGACGATTAGGCGCCGGCCGGGCCTTGTGCTAAGATCGGCGCCAGACAGTTCACCCTCTACGCTCCCGGCCATGGCCGGACGTAACCTCGAACCGGACCGGCCCCTTCTGGGGCCGGTTTCGTTTTGGGCCCAGGATTTCAGCTCATCCAAGCCCCGTCTCCAGGCGTAGGATAATGGCGACAAGGAGATCGCCGATGCCCGGTCTTCCGCCGACAGTCCGTCAATCCCGATACCGCCGCGGCCCGATCATCCTGGCGGCAATCTTGCTGCTCGCCAGCGGACAGAAAGTTTGCGGCGCCCCGATGGCACAGGCGCAGGCCGGGACGCTCTTTGCCCAGGCCGAGACCCAGCCGGCCGATCCGGCGACCATCCAGGCCATTCACGGCATCATCAGCGACCAAATGGCGGCTTTCCGGCGAGACGACGCCACCGCCGCCTTCAATGATGCCTCGCCCTTCATCCAGAGCCGATTCCAGCGCCCCGACATCTTCCTCGAGATGGTGAAGAGCGGCTATGCCCCAGTCTACCGGCCGCAGCAGGTGGAATTCCGTGACCTGGTGCCGGCGGCGGACGGGCTCGACCAGCGGGTCTTCGTCCTGGGACCGGATGGTCGCGCCTATCTCGCCCATTACTTGATGCAGCGCCAACCGGATGGCGGCTGGAAGATCAATGGCTGCATCCTGGAAGTACTGGACGACCGCAGCACCTGAGCGCCAAGCTGTCATCCCGCCCCAGCCCGTGGAGCCCGGCCAAGCCGGCTTGCCGAGCCGGGGGCGATCCGCTATTGATCCCGCCGTTTGCGGCCCCCTTTCATGGGCTCAGGGCCGCTGTCAGCCAAACTAGGGGACACCAGATGTCGGTCAGCCAGCAAAAGCATTTCCCGGTTTCCTGGGAAGAATTGCATCGTACCGCCAAGGCCCTGGCCTGGCGCCTCCTCGGCACGACGGAGTGGAAGGGCATCGTCGCCATCACCCGCGGCGGCCTGGTGCCGGCGGCGATCATCGCCCGCGAGCTGGATATTCGCCTGATCGATACCGTCTGCATGGCGAGCTATTCCGACGAGCACAAAGCCGGCGAGATCAATCTCCTCAAGGGCATCAGCGGCGATGGCGCCGGCTGGCTGATCATCGACGATCTGGTCGATACCGGCCGCACCGCGAAATTCGTCCGCGAGATGCTGCCGAAGGCACATTTCGCCACCATCTATGCGAAGCCCGCCGGGCGGCCGCTGGTCGACACCTTCGTCACCGAAGTGAGCCAGGACACCTGGATCTATTTCCCCTGGGACATCGAACCGCAATTCGTGCAGCCGATCGTCAAGCAGCAGAAGGCGTAACGATCGCCGCTCAGCCGGGAAGACGTCCAGCCGTTTAATTGACGATCAGGGCCGTGACGATCTCGGCCCATTCCGCCTCGAGGCCGACTTGCGGCACCGGGCGGTCAGCGCGGCGATACCAATAGCCGGCATTGGCGAGATCGCCTTCCTTGCGGTGCAGATAGGCATGCACCCAGTTGCCGGCGGCATCCTCCTTGGCCTGCGCCTGCTCATGCGCCTTGGTCCAATCGCCCTTGGCATCCCACCAGAGTGCCTGCAGGGCAAAAGACAGACCGTTGGGCGGCGCTGGCTGATCGAGCGAGGTGCGAAAGCTGGCGATATCCATCGGCTCCTCCTCACTGTCGTTGCGGCTAGAGCCGGATCGTTTTTGACGGAAACGAGCGTGCTTCCATCAAAAACAATCGCGCTCTGGCGGGATTATAGCATCCGGAACTAGAGCACCGGCCAGTTGTCGATCAGCCGGGTACGGCCGACAAAAGCCGCGACGAAGACCCGGCAGGGTGCCTTGGCAGCGGCGATCGGCTGGATGCGATCG
>DATMUQ010000331.1:0-7123 GCA_035563795.1 Terriglobales bacterium
GATCCGCGTCATGTCGAGCGCCTGCGAGCCCATCGGCGCGATCTTGTGAGCGTCGCCGATGCGGAACAAGGTGTCCCACAGCCAGTCGGCATCCCGCGGCTTCACCCAAAGCTCATAGCCGAGATCGCCGGTGAAGCCGGCCCGGTCGATGCGCAGCCAATGGCCGTCGACGGTGGTCTCCATGATGCCGAAATGCGCCAGCTTCTCAATGCCGGCGACACCCATGAGCTTGAGGATATCGCGGCTGGTCGGGCCCTGCAGCGAGAGGCCGCAGACATCCTCGGAAACCTCGGCGATATCGACATCGAAGCCATAGGAGGCCTCGCCCAGCCAATGCAGCTGGTGCAGGGCAGCATTCAGCAGGAAGTCGTTCTCGCCCAAACGAAAGATCGTGCCCTCCTCGATCATCCTGCCGTCATCGTCGCACCAGGCGGTATAGGCCGCATTCATCGGCTTCACCTTGGTGAGATCGCGGGTGACGAGGTAATTGGCGAAGCGCGCCGCATCCTTGCCCCTGATCGCATATTTGATCAGCGGCGAGACATCATAGACCGAGGCGCCGTTACGGACGGCGAAATATTCCGATTGCGGCGAATCATAGAAAGCCGGCGAGTAATAGCCCTGCCAGCGGATCCAGCCATTGCCCATCATCAGCGGCTCGATGCGATGATGGAACGGCGTCTTCTTGAGGAACGGCCGCAGATGTTGAACATGGGTCATCAGGCAGCCCTCATCTTCTTCAGATCCTTGAGAATTTCGCGGGCGGCATTGGCACCCGCCGCACCCGAAACATTGCCGCCTGGATGCGCCCCCGCCCCGCAGAGCCACAGCCCCGGCAGCGGCATGCGATATTGCTGGTAGCTGGCGGCCGGACGCAGGAAGAAGACCTGATCCAGGGTGACCTCGCCCTGGTGCCATTGCCCACCGGAGAGGCCGAACTGGCTTTCCAGATCATGCGGCGTCAGCACCTCGCTAGCGGTGACCCGCGACTTGATGCCGGGTGCCACCTGCTCCAGCATGTCGAGGCCGCGCTCCAATACCTGCTGTCGCGCCTGATCCGGCGTCGTCTCGCGCAGACGATAGGGCGCATATTGATAGAGCACCGAGGCGACATGCTTGCCGTTGGGTGCCAGGCTGGGATCGGCCAGAGTCGGAATGACGACTTCCAAAGCCGGATTGTCCGAAACGCGGCCATATTTCGCACAGTCGAAGGCGCGCTCGACATCATTGATCGACGGCGCCACGACAACGCGGCCGGCACTGTTCCGTAGGGCTTCCGGCAATTCGTCCAAGGCGAGATGCATCTTGGCAACGCAGCCATTCATCCGGAGATGACGGATGCGCTTCATGAACTCGACATCGAGATTGCCCGGCTCGACCAGTTTCAGCAGCGTGCGCTGCGGGTCGGCACTGGAGGCGACAATGGGTGCGCGAATGACATCGCCATTCGCTAGCACGACGCCGACCGCCTGCTCCTGCTCGATGAGCACATGGGCAACCGGCGTGCCGGTGCGGATGGTGACGCCTGCCGCTTGTGCCGCCTTAACCAATGCCTCGATCACGGCGCCCATGCCACCATGCGGCAGGAAGAGCCCGCCCATGCCGCTCTTGCCGAGTGATGCAAGACGATAGAGCAGGTTGAAGACCGTATTGGGTGAGCGCGGCCCGAGATAGACGCCGAGCGTTGCCTCGAAGCTCAGGAGGCCACGCACGATATCGCTCTCGAAGAAATCTGTCGCCAGATCCGCCACATTGATGGTGAGGATGCGGCTCATCTCCAGCATGTCCTTCTTGCCCATCATGCGGAGCTGCAAAGCGAACATGCCAAGGGCGAGCTTGGTCTGGAAATCGTTCTCTTTGGGCGTGGGGCTGGGCGGTGTCCGCAGGATGAAGCTGCCGAGCGCGCCCGCCAAACGGATGAGGCGTTCCATGCGCGGATGATAGGCAGCCGCATCCTTGGCCGAGATACGGGCGATGGAGGCCGCCGTCGCCGCCTTATCGGACGTGATATCGATCCGTGAACCGCCCGGCGTCAGGGCCGTCGTCCCCAGCTGATGCGTCGTCGCGCGCAAGCCATGGCCGCTCAGGTTGAGGTCAGCGACGATCTTCGGATGCAGCGCATGCAGGATATGGGCGACTGCCGAGGTCCTATAGCCGGGTGCAAATTCGCGGGTCACCGCCGCACCGCCCGGCTGCTCATTGGCCTCCAGCACCAGGACCTTTTGTCCGGCCTTGGCCAGATAAGTCGCCGTCACCAGGCCATTGTGGCCGCCGCCGATGATGATCGCGTCGTAAGTCTTGTGGTTCATTTCACCGCTCCGGTTCATTTCACCACCCCGTTCTTGAAGTCCTTCAACATTTCGCGGGCGGCATTGGCACCGGGAGCCCCCATGACGCCGCCGCCGGGATGGGTACCGGAGCCGCACATATAGAAATTGTCGAAGGGGCCGCGATACTGGCCGAGGCCGGGGAACGGCCGGTTGAACAGCATCTGGTCGAGGGTCAGCTCGCCCTGGAAGATGTTGCCCTCGGTGAGGCCGACCTCGTTCTCGATATCCCACGGCGTGCGCGTCTGGCAATGCAGGATCAGCTTGCGGAAGCCCGGCGCGTTCTCCTCGATGGTGTCGAGCACGTCCTTCTCGAACTGCGCCTTCATCTCCGGCGTCCAGGGCTGCTCGCCGAGCTTATAGGGCACGTATTGCACGAAGACCGACATGAAATGCTTGCCCGGCGGGGACATGGTCGGGTCGACGGTGGTCGGGATCACGCAATCGAGGAAAGGCCGCTTCGACCAGCTGCCATATTTGTAATCGTCATAGGCGCGCTCGATGTAATCGAAATCGCCGCCGATATCGATCGTGCCCCAGGGGGCTTCCTTCGGCAGGCCGGCGAATTGCGGCAATCCGTCCAAGGCAATGTTCAACTTGCCAGACGAGCCGCGGATCTTGAAATTCGAGGCATAGCTATGGATGTCGGGATCGATCCGGTCGAGCTCCGCTTTCTCGATCAGTTTCAGATAGGTGCGCTTGGGATCGGCATTGGAGACGACGGTCCGGCCATAGATCTCCTCGCCATTCTTCAGCGCGACACCGACAGCGCGACCGTTCTTGACGATGACCTTGTCGACCTCGGCATTGGTGCGGATCTCGACACCGGCCTCGGTGGCGGCCGAGGCGATCGCCTTGGAGACGGAGCCCATGCCGCCGCGGGCGAAGCCCCAGGCGCCGATCTGGCCGTCGACTTCGCCCATGTAATGATGCAGCAGCACATAGGCCGTACCAGGAGAATAAGGCCCGAGCGCCGTGCCGATGATCGACGAAGCAGCAGCAAAGCCCTTCCAGCGCGGATGCTCGAAATATTCATCGAGGAAATCGCCGATCGACATGGTCCAGAAGCGGATGATCTCATACATCTGCTTGTCGCCCATGCGACCGAATTCATTGGCGATCTTGAGGAGGCCGTCGAGATCTTCCCGCTTGCCCCAGGGATTGATGCGGTTCTGGGCGAAGGGATTGAGCCGGGTGGGGTCGGGCGGCGTCACCATCAGCAGCGGCTTGATGAAGCGGCACTGCCGGCTGATCTCAGCCGCATAATGGTCATAGGCCTCGGCGTCCTTCACCGAATGCTTGCGCAATGACTCGCGGGTGCGGTCATGGTCGCTATAGGTGATGATGCCTTCGCCGTGGGGATTGGGCGTCGAGTTGATCTCATAGGGAATGACCTGCAAGCCGTGGCGCGGCAGGTCGAGAAAACGCATGATCTCCGGCCGCAACAGGCTGCAGACGTAAGAACAGGTCGAATAGGTGAAGCCGGGATAGATCTCTTCCGACATGGCCGCACCGCCGACCTTGTGGTAGCGCTCCAGCACCAGGATCTTGAGCTTGTTCTTGCCTTCCTTCTCGCCGCCTTTGGCAAGATAGGCCGCCGTGACCAGGCCGTTATGGCCGCCCCCGATCACGATCGCATCATATGTTTCCGCCATGCCCTGTGCCTCCCCTCGCCCCGCCCGCTTGCATTTACGCAGTTGTTACCAGGGTGATATTTACTGAATGTGTATTCAAATTTTGAATATCCATTCAGTTATGGCCAAAAATGGCCCGGCTGTCCAGCCCTGGACCGGATCAGGGCAATCATCAAAACGCGGGGTGAACGGACACGAGATCGCTATTTGACACCTGCCCCTTCCCTCGTTACCACTGCAGCGCGAGCAAGGAGGGGCTAAGGCCGTGCGATCATTACGAATTTTGTTAATGCCCAGAAACCCTGAGGGAACCGTCATCACAACCGGACAGGGCGCCGGCAAGATGGTGCAGCCCGCTATTCTGGTGGCTGCTTTATTGGCCAGCCTACTGCTTGCCGATTCCGCCTTCGCCAAACAGCAGAAGCCTGTTGCTGCCGATGAGCCGGCACCACCCAAGGCCGTACCCGTGCAATCGGTCGATGCAGCACCTTTGCTGCCGGTCGGCGCCACCACCACCGAAGGCACGCCGCTTGCCATCACCGGCGATACGCTACAACTGGGCGACAAGACGGTGCGGCTCTATGGCATCGCCGCACCCGATATCCGCGCCAATCACGGCGCGGATGCGCGAGCAGCGCTCGACCAGTTGATCGCGCAGCGCCGCGTGCAATGCAGCGAGTTCGATCGCACCAAGGATGGCCTCGTCATTGCCGCCTGCAAGGCCGATAACGACGATCTTGCGGAACAGATGCTGCTGACGGGCTATGCTGCGGTCTATCGCAGCCAGATCAACCCGACCCAGCAGGAACTCGATCTCGCCAAGCGCTATGACATCGCCGAGGCGAAGGCACGGGTGGAGCATCTTGGCCTCTGGGCATTGCCGGTGAAGGCTGAGGTCGCGGCGGAAGCTCCAAAGCCGATGCCGGAACCCTGGGTTACGCGCGCCATGCTGCAAAGCTGGATTGTTGCCGCCCCGATCCTGCTGGTGGCCCTTATCGCTCTGGCGCTTTATGGCCGCGCACGCGGACGGCAATGGCGCGAGGAGCGGCGACTGACGCAGCTCAATTCAACCTCGCTGCTGGCACAGATCCTCGCCGAGGTCCTGGCGATCCGCGAGGCCGCGGCCGAGCAAATCGGTCATCTTGCCAGCCTGCCGCAGGAAGCTCCCATGCCGACCACCAAGTTGGCACTCATGGGCTTGCCGCCCGCCTTGATCTATGCCGCCAATGCAAGCCAGCTCTATCGCCTGCCGCGAGATACCGGCGTCGACCTGGTGCAGTTCTATGCCGCCCATGCCGGTATCGGCATGATGCTGAAGCAGGCGGCACATCTGCGGGTGGACGGGCTGCGCCATGCTTATATCAAGATCGTGGAAGCAGCCGACCTGGTGCTGGAACGCGGACAGAAGCAGCTGGGCTAGCGTCTCATCGCGCCGGTTATTTCCGGTGGAAGGCTGCGTGCAATTCTTCCTTTGCCGCCCGCGAGACCTGCTACTGACGGACAGGGAGCGTGCTGGATCGGGTCAGATATCGAGCATCGGCAAGACCAGCGGCGTCCCCAGAGGTGCTGCCGTACCTTCCCGCCGATGCTGATCGGAGATCGTCCGCCAGTAGTCTAACGCGGCGGCTTCAACCTGTTGGCGATTGGCATGGAACGCCTCCCACATCTCGTTTTCGGAAGCGAATTCCCGGCCGGCGAAGGCTTCCAGATTGATGCGGGGCAGCGCGAAATGGATCTCGTGATCGCCATCGGTCGCGGAAAACAAAATCGATCGTGAAAGATCGTTATAGCCATAGACCTTATGGTCAAATGTCAGTGACATGGCAGTACCCGGGATTGGTCATGCGCCTTAGCGCAGCGGGAGCGGCATGAAAGCGATCCGTCGCATGACGGCTGCCAATGCGCCGATGGTCGCCAAAGGAACGTCGGTCGATCGCGAAGGTTCCGGCCAGGCGGGGCGGCCAAGAAGATGCAAACCCGGTGTCAATGATCCGACATCGATCGTTCCGCTTCGGCCTGCCGTTAGACGGAAGATTCGGCGCGGCGCTGACGGGCAGCCATGTATTTCAGATTGACGAGGCGCAACCTGGCAGCCGTGTCATGCAACAGATGATCGCGCAACCGCACTGCCTCGGGTGTACCGGCGGCAAAGCGGCGATTGCGGATCGCCACAGCTAATTGCCGCTTGGCTTCAGAGAGGCTCTTCTCCGGCGCGGCATCGAGCAGACGGGCGATCTCGGCAATGCTCTGCTGCCGCGCGTGATCGTCACTGCCATCGCTCTGGACGATGGTCAAAGCGCGGGCGATCAGCAGACCGGTCAGCTTGTCCTCACCCTTGAGATGGGGCAGCAGGCGCTCCTGCAGGGTCTCAATTGCCAGAGCAAGCAGCGTTGCGTCATCGGGACGGTCGAGCATCAGTTTTCTCCTCCCCGGGTGCCTTCGGCATGCTTGTGGCGCGGCGGTTTGGGCGGCGCATCGTAATCGTCGATTTCCAGCAGCAGGTCATATTCGCATTCGATCGCGCGCAGGGCCGTCAGCGCCAGTTCGATCTTGCGTTCGCCGCCGGCGAGGCAGCGCTCACCCTGATCAAGCGCGATCAGGGCCCAGCGCAAGGCAGCGATGATTTCCCAGAACCGCACGCGCTGCGGGTCGGGCTGGCGGCCGGAGACCTCGGCATAGCCGGCAAAGAAGGCCGCCTTGCTGCCGAGCCCACCTGCTTCCTTGTCATAGGCGCCGAAGCGCCAGCAGCGGGCGCAGAACCATCCCAGATCCTCATCGGGATCGCTCCAGCCGGCGAATTCGAAATCGAGAATCCCGCGCAACTCGCTATCCTCGATCATGATATTGCCGAGGCGGAAATCGCGGTGGCAGAGGGTGATGCGCTCGACGGCCGGCGCACGATCCTCGATCCAGTTGAGCGCCCATTCCAGGACGGGCTGAGCTTCCGGCAGGCGGTCGAGCCAGCGACGATAGTCGGCGACCCGCTGGTGCATGAGATCATTGCCGGGAACCGACAGAAAGCTGAGGCCGGCCGGCACCTTCGCGGGTGTCACCTGATGCAGACGCGCGAGCTCCTGACCCAGGTGCCGCGCCAGCACGTCGCCGGGCTCTTCCACCTCGCCGCTCTCTGCGAGGTCGCTGAGACGGCCGAGAACGAGCCGC
>DATMUQ010000332.1:0-4428 GCA_035563795.1 Terriglobales bacterium
CAGCGGCAGGCGATGGAACGTGGTTTCCAGCATGACGAGACCCGTCAGGGCAGTTCGCAGGATCTCGATGCAAGCTTCGGAAAATTCGACCTGGTGGTGATCGGGCGGGCCTTCCATTGGATGGATCGTATCGCCACTTTGCAGCAGCTCGATCAATTGATCGCACCCGGCGGCGCCATCGTTCTTTTCGGCGATCGTCATCCCAAAGTGCCGGCCAATGCCTGGCAGGAAAGCTTCAACGAGATTGTCGATCGCTATGCTTTGGCCGATCCGGGGCGGGCTTTGCGCAAATCGCCGGACTGGGTCAGGCATGAGGCGGTCCTGCTGGATTCCCCCTTCAATCAGCTGGAGCGTCATGCGGTTATCGAAGAAAAGGAGTTGCCCTTGGAACAGGTCGTGGAACGGGCGCTCTCTCGCTCCAGCACCAGCAGGGAGCGGCTCGGCAAGGCTGCCGATGACATGATTGCGGAACTTCGCAGCAGGCTTCTGCCGGCGACGGGCAGCGCTCTGCTGAGCGAAGTCGTCGAAGCAGAGGCTCTGATCGCCAGGCGTATGGCCTGACGGTATGGGCCGGCGCTAGCTGGCGAGCGGCGTCGCTGTTGCCTGATCCGGCCTGCCGATGCTGAAGAAGGCATCGGCCATGGCGCGGCCGATTTCCTGGCCTTCGAGAATGATCTCGCTGGCGCCGCAGTCGCTCAGATGGGCCGATTCAACCGCCGAATGGGCACGGACGATGATCGGCAGATCCGCCCGCATGGCACGCGCCTGCTTGGTGATCTGGCCGGCTTCGAATCCGTTCGGCACTGCCACGAAGAGGCAGCGCGCTGCAGCGAGATTAGCCTTTTCGACCACGTCCGGCTTGGCGCCATTATCGATGATGATCTGCACCTGGCCGGCAATCGCCTGATCGATCAGAGCGCGATTGGTCTCGATGATGGCGACGGGCAGGTCCTGTAGCAGAGCGGCCGTCACGATCGCCTGGCCAACCCGCCCGTACCCGACCACGACCACATGCCCGCTGAGCGTGATCGGTGCGGGAACATCATCCGGGTGATCGACATTGAGCTCGCCGGCCGCTGCCTGTCGCGCTTTACGGCGATCGAGCGCCATGAAGAGCAGAGGATTGGCGAGGATCGACAGGATGGCGCCGGCCAGGATGTAATCGCGTCCTTCGCTCGGCATCAGGCCAAGATCGACACCGAAGGTGGCGAGGATGAAGGAGAATTCGCCGATCTGCGCCAAGCTCGCAGAAATCGTCAGGGCAGTTCCTGTCGAGTGTCGAAACAGCCGCACGATGGCGAAGGCCGCCACCGATTTGCCGAAGACGATGATCAGGAAGGCGGCCAGAACGGGCAGGGGTGAACGTATCAGGATGGTCGGGTCGAACAGCATGCCGACCGAGACGAAGAAGAGGACGGCAAAAGCGTCACGGAGGGGCAGGGTCTCTTGCGCCGCCTGATGGCTGAGATCGGATTCGCTCAGCACCATGCCGGCAAAGAAAGCGCCCAGTGCGAAGGAAACGCCGAACAAAGCGGCGGCGCCGAAGGCAACCCCCAGCGAGATCGCCAGCACCGCCAGGCGGAACAATTCGCGCGATCCCGTCTGGGCGATGTAATGCAGCAGCCAGGGGATGACCCGGCGTCCCACCACCAGCATCAGGACGATGAAAGCCGCGACCTTGCCGAGGGTCAGGCCGATGGTTTTGATGAGTTCCGCTGTGTTGAGGTCGCCACCGCTACCGCCGCTGTCGATGACACCGGACAAGGCCGGCAGCAGGACCAGGACCAGCACCATGACCAGGTCCTCGACCACCAGCCAGCCGACGGCGATGCGACCGCGCTCGCTGTCGAGCAGGTGCCGTTCCTGCAATTCGCGCAGCAGCACAACCGTGCTGGCGACCGATAGAGCGAGACCGAAGACGATGCCGGCGCCCAGGTTCCAGCCGAGCAATGTCGTCAGGCCGAGGCCCATCAGCGTTGCCACGCCGATCTGGATGACGGCGCCGGGGACGGCGATGTTCTTGACTGCCAGTAGATCCTTCCAGGAGAAGTGCAGGCCGACCCCGAACATCAGCAGGATGACGCCGATCTCGGCCAGTTCAGGGGCTAGGTGCTGATCGGCGACATAGCCTGGCGTGAAAGGCCCAGCCACGATGCCGGCCAACAGATAACCGACCAGCGGCGACAGGCGCAGGCGGGTGGCGATGGTGCCGAAGATGAAAGCGAGGACGAGGCTGCCGACAATGGTTGCGATCAGCGGCGTCTCATGCGGCATGTGTCACCTCGTCGAAGCGTTCGAACAGCGCCTCGAGCCGATGACGCCAGCACCTTGTCAAATGGACTTGCCATCCAAATATGGCGAGACCAGGGCGAATTTTCAATCGCTGGATGTCGGCCGATGCAGGTGTTTGTCGTGCCCGATCTCCTGGTTATTTCCCGGACCGGGAGATATTGGCGAGATAGCCATCGACGTCATCCCGCAAGCGGCCGGTTTGCGAGGTCAGTGTCTTGGCGGCGGTCAGGACGTCAGTCGAGCTTTGTCCAGTGCGATGGGTGATCTCGTTCAGCGTGGTGATGTTGCGTGAGACCTCGGCAGTACCGCGCGCCGCTTCATTGATGTTATGGGCGATCTGTGTTGTTGCCGTCTGCTGCTCGCCAATGACGGTGGCGATTGAACCCGAGACATCGCTCATGCGGGTGATGGTCCGATCGATGCGACCGATCGCCTCGGCGGCCTTCCTGGCGGCGGCCTGCATCATAGTCACCTGCGCGGAGATTTCCTCAGTCGCGCGACCGGTCTCGCCGGCGAGCGAGCGCACTTCCGATGCAACCACCGCGAAGCCACGCCCGGCATCACCGGCCCGCGCCGCCTCGATGGTCGCGTTCAAGGCAAGCAGATGGGTCTGGTCGGCAATATCGTCGATGACATCGACGACATCGCCGATGCGGGTCGCGGCCTGGGTGAGGTCAGTGACGATCTTCAGGGTCTCGGCCGCTTCCTTCACAGCGGCAGCAGCCTCAGCGGAAGATTGCGCCGCCTGCGAGGTGACGTCGCGGATCGCGGCAACAAGCTGATCGGTCGCGGAGGCGACGGCACTGACATTCTGCGAAGCGCTTTGCGCTGCCTCCGCGACGCGTTCCGCCTGGCCGGCGCCCAGCCGCGCATGGCTGGAGAGATCGTCGGCCGTCTGTCCCAGGCCTTGGGTGGCAGAGCCCAATTCCTGCAAAGCCTGATGAACTTCGCGGCTGAAATTCTGGCTGAGGCGGTTGTCTTCTTCTGTAAGCCGTGCCCGGTCCTCTTGTTCCTTGGTCCGGGCAGAATGCAGGCGCGTGGTCTCCAGGATACTGTCGCGGAAGACAATCAACGACTTCATCATATCGCCGATCTCATCTGTCCGCTCGGCGCCGGTGATCGGGGTTTCCAGGTCGTGCGCCGCCAGCTGTCGCATCAATTGTGCCGTCATCATGATTGGGCTCATCACGGCACGCCGTAGATAGAGCATGGCGACAATGCAGACGAATACGGCGACACCAACGATGCCGCCCAGCGCCCAGCGTGTGTGGCCAACCGTCGCGACGCTGGTCCGTGCGGCGCCATCGCCAGCAGCGACATTGGCGGTCGACAGCTTCTTGAGGTCGTCGCTCAGCCGTGCAAACAGTTTTGCGGCATCGTTGTGATAGAGCTTGCCGACCAGGGTATCTTCATTGTCGCGGGACAGCTTTGCCAGCTGGTCGCCGCTCTTGGCGAAATCGACCCAGGCGGTACGGAAATCATTCAGCGTATCGAGCTCGCCACCGTCAGCCACTTTTGCCAGGCGATCCAGCAGGCCGAGCACCTTGGTGTTGGTGTCCTGCATGTCATGTTCGATACGGTCGAGATCGGCGGGGGCAACGACGAAGACATGCTCGGCCTGTAGCAGGCGAAAGTGCTGGGTGGCGTCGGCCAGATCGCCGAAGAGCTGCGTCTCGGGCAGAACCGATTCGCCGATATTGACCACCTCGCGATTGATCGAGGCCAGTTCGGTGACGGTCAGATAGGCAACGCCGGCGAGGGTGCCGAGGAGAATGAAAAAGAGGGCAAAGACCTTTTGCCGGATATTCAGACGCGAGACGGTTTTTGACACGATGCAGGGCTCGATCGATGTGGGACAACAGCGAAGCGAACCAGCCGGATGTATCGATCAGGAAAATGGCCGGTCGACGTTCGGCGACACCATATAAATCCCCTTTGGCAGGTTGGTGGCGGTTTTATGAAATCCGCTGACCAATACCTTGCCAAAAATTAACCATAGTGCGGCGCCAATCATCGCAATCCACTTTTTACATGTTGGGGCAGCCTTATTGTCGCTTCCGGCGCGCTTGCTGCCGACCTAGGCTCAGTTCGACCGGATGCTTGGCTCTAGAGTCGCAGGTGAGGGTCGTCGCGCCG
>DATMUQ010000333.1:0-3260 GCA_035563795.1 Terriglobales bacterium
CGAAGTCGATGGCGGCCTGGAGACCGTGTCGCTCACGCTGCCGGCGGTGGTCACCACCGACCTGCGCCTGAACGAGCCGCGCTACGTCACGCTGCCCAACATCATGAAGGCCAAGAAGAAGCAGCTGGACACCTTCAAGCCGGCTGATCTGGGCGTGGCCATCAAGCCGCACCTGAAGACTTTGAAGGTCATGGAGCCGCCGAAGCGCTCTGCCGGCATCAAGGTGGCAGACGTCGCGACGCTTGTGCAGAAACTGAAAGCCGAAGCGAAGGTGATTTGACCTTCTCTTTCTCCCTCCCCGCTGGGGGAGGGCAGGGGTGGGGGCGCTGCGGCCTGATTTGAAGCGCCGTAGCGCCCCCATCCCCACCTTCCCCCAGAGGGGGAAGGGGTAACTCCCCATTCACTGAACAACCATCATGACCTCCCTCGTCATCGCCGAACACGACAACGCCACCATCAAGGGCGCAACCTTCAACACCGTCACTGCTGCCGCCCAATGCGGCGGTGAGGTCCACGTGCTGGTCGCCGGCCACAACGCAGGTGCCGCCGCGGCGGCCGCCGCCAAGATCGCCGGCGTCGCCAAGGTGATCCATGCCGACGGCGAACAGCTTGCGCACGGCCTGGCCGAGAACGTCGCCGCGCAAGTGTTGGCGCTGGCCGGTGGCTACAGCCACATCCTGTTCCCGGCCACCGCCGGCGGGAAGAACGTCGCCCCGCGCGTGGCCGCCAAGCTGGATGTGGGCCAGATCTCCGACATCACCCGCATCGATGCCGCCGACACCTTCGAGCGCCCGATCTACGCCGGCAACGCGATGGCCGTGGTGCAGAGCCTGGACGAGAAGAAGGTGATCACGGTGCGCACCACCGGCTTCGACGCCGCTGCCACCGAAGGCGGCTCCGCCGCCGTCGAAACGATCGCGGCCGCCGCCGACAGCGGCAAGAGCAAGTTCGAGGGCAACGAGATCGCCAAGAACGACCGGCCCGAACTGACCGCAGCCAAAATCATCGTCTCCGGCGGCCGTGCGCTCGGCTCTTCGGAAAAATTCCAGGAAGTGATGACGCCGCTGGCGGACAAGCTGGGGGCAGCCATCGGTGCCAGTCGTGCCGCGGTGGACGCAGGCTATGCGCCCAACGACCTGCAAGTCGGCCAGACCGGCAAGATCGTCGCCCCCCAGTTGTATGTGGCCTGCGGCATTTCGGGGGCGATCCAGCACCTGGCCGGCATGAAGGATTCCAAGGTGATCGTGGCAATCAACAAGGATCCGGAGGCGCCGATCTTCTCGGTGGCCGACTACGGCCTCGAGGCGGATCTGTTCTCGGCGGTGCCGGAGCTGGCAGCCGCGCTCTGAATACTGCACGAGTGGCATCGTCCGTTTGCATGTGGCGCTCCGGCCACGATGCTGGTTTGATGCTGCATCCCGTTTGCTGAAAGGATCGATTTTCATGCCTTGCACCCTCATTACCGGTTCGGCCTCCGGCATCGGCGCGGCCACGGCCCAGGCCCTGAAGGCGGCCGGACACCAGGTCATCGGCGTCGATCTGCGCAATGCCGACATCGTCGGCGACCTGTCCTCGGCCGCCGGTCGCGCCGAGATCATCCGAGAAGCGTTGGCGCGCTGCGGCGGCAAGCTCGACGGCCTGGTGCTGTGCGCCGGCCTCGGCACGCACGTGCAGCCTTCGCTCACGGTGTCGGTCAACTACTTCGGCGCCGTGGAACTGCTCGACGCACTGCTGCCGGCGCTGCGTGCGGGCCAGAAACCGTCGGCGGTGGTGATTTCCTCGGTCGCCTCGGCGCATCTTCCCTGGGACAAGAATCCGCTCGCCGCGGCACTGGAGGCCGGCGACGAGGCCAAGGCGCAGGCGATCGTCATGGGCGCTGGCGCCATGGGCGGCCAGCTGGCCTATGCCGGCTCGAAGAATGCGCTGACGGTCGCGGTGCGCCAACGCGCCGCGGCCTGGGGCCAGGCCGGTGTGCGCCTCAACACAGTGGCGCCGGGCGCCACCGAGACGCCGCTGCTGCAGGCCGGGGCGCAGGATGAGCGCTATGCCGAGTCGATCAAGAAGTTCATTCCGCCCATGGGCCGCCGCGCCGACCCCGGCGAGATTGCGTCCGTCGTCGGCTTCCTGTTGTGCGATGCCGCCAGCTACGTCCACGGCGCGCAGATCGTGGTGGACGGCGGCATCGATGCGGCCAGCCGCCCCACGCAGTTCTGAGCACCGATGAGAACCCCTGAGACCATGGAGGCCGCGGTGCACGCCTATGTGCGTGCACTGAATGCTTCCGATCTGGACGCCATCGTGGCGCTGTATGCAGAGGACGCAACGGTCGAGGACCCGGTGGGCACCGAACCGCGCCGCGGTCGCGCCGCCATCCGCGCGTTCTACGCCGGTTCGGTGCAGCTCGCGCTGCAGGTCGAACTCGAAGGTCCGGTGCGGGCGGTGGCCGACTCGGCCGCGTTCCCGTTTCGCGTGTCGTTCACGATGAACGGCCAGCGCACGACCATTCACCCGATCGACGTGTTCCGCTTCGACGAAGCAGGACGGGTCACCGAAATGCGCGCCTACTTCGGGCCGGGAAACATCCGCGCGGAGCAAGGTCCAGGCTGACGCTTTTCGTAAACACTCCGGCGGAGCAGCATCCTTGCAATTCGGGAGTGTCACTCCGTGATTTGCAAGGATAAGGCGCAACCGTCGGCCGCGTGCTTTCACGGAGCCGGAGCCGGCCTCAGCGTCCTTCGAATCTCGGCGGCCGCTTCTCGATGAAGGCCTGCATGCCTTCTTTCTGGTCGCGCGTGGCGAACAGCAACTGGTTGGCCTTGCGCTCGAGCATCAGGGCGGCATCGAGCGATGCATCCATGCCGGCGAGCACCACTTCCTTGATCTGCTGCGCCGCCAGCGGCGGCATGGCAGCGATCGTGCCGGCGATCTTCATGCCCTGAGCGAATGCCCGCTCGTCAGGGACCACCATGCTGGCCAAACCCATGAGCCGGGCTTCCTGCGCGTCCACGGGCTGGCCGGTGAGCAGCATGCGCATCGCGTGGAACTTGCCGACGGCACGCACGAGACGCTGCGTGCCGCCGATGCCCGGCATGATGCCGATGCGGATCTCGGGCTGCGCGAAGCTCGCGCTTTCGCCCGCGACGATGATGTCGCAATGCATGGCCAGTTCCGCGCCGCCGCCGAATGCATAGCCGCAGATGGCGGCGATGATCGGCTTCGGACAGCGCTCGATGGGCGCCCACACACGCTCGGTGTGGCGG
>DATMUQ010000334.1:0-3405 GCA_035563795.1 Terriglobales bacterium
AAGCCGGTCGAACATCTACCAGATGTCTTCGATCCCACCGTGGAGATCCGGCTCGAACCGCGCTGATCGAGATCCTGCGGTTGCCGGCAGCGGCGACGCCCACCACCTATACATGGCGCACCGCAAAGCGTGCTTCCCTCCCTTCACCAGCTTGCTAGACTGCGGCGATCGCAGAGATGCAAAGGAGATATTGCCATGACCGCCAGAGCCATGAAGCAGCCCGGTCCCGATCATCCGATCACCATTGAGCCCAGCGCCCGCCGGGTGGTGGTGATGGTCGACGGCAAGGCGATCGCCGACAGCCATGATGCGCTGATCGTGCGCGAGGCAAGCTATCCGCCGGTCTTCTATATCCCGCGCAAGGATGTCGCCATGGCGGCGCTGGAACGAACCGATCACACCACCTATTGCCCCTATAAGGGTGAGTGCCATTATTTCAGCATCCCGTCCGGCGGCACCCGCGCCACCAATGCGGTCTGGACCTATGAGCAGCCCTATGCCGCCGTCGCCGAGATCAAGGACCACCTCGCCTTCTATCCCGACCGGGTCGATTCCATCGACGCACGCTGAGCCGCACTCGCTTGATCGTGAAGCCCGCGTCGCTGGGCTTCACGGGCACTGACAGCGTCCTGATCCGTTTCAAAGCCTGGACCGCAGCGCATCGGCGGCGGTCCAAAGCGGCGGCGACGGAAAGGACCAGCCATGAAATCCACCCTGACTTTGGCGCAGGCCGTGTTGTTCGGCCTCGCCTTGATTGCCGGCGCGGTCCTGACCGTTGGCCTCAGCCGCAGCAGCGAAGCCGACCGGACGGGGCCTTGGCAGATTTCCGCTGGTGGCAACCAGACGGCCTGGCGGGTCAATGCCGAGACCGGGGCCACTTGGTTCTGTGCCATCCTCGCCGCACCGGGCAAGCCCGGTTGCCAGGCGGCTCCCGATCTGGACAGCCATGACTAGACTGGCAGCAAGGCCGCTTGTTCTGGGGTGACCTGTTCGGGGAAGATCGGACGCCACCGCCGGACCGGTCTCAACCGGTCGCAGCGTGACGATTCACAGCATGCGGATTCCGCGACGCGGAATCACGGGGTAAGGATCATGCCTTCCTTGGCGACCAGGGTGCCCGGGCGTTGCGCCTCGGCCTCGCGAGCGATCGCGTCCATGAAACTGTCATCATGGCTCGGGTCATGGTGGAACAGCACGAAGGTCTTGACGCCGGCGAGGTCGGCGAGCTTGGCCCCCTCCTCCCAGGTCGAATGACCCCAGCCTTTATGCTTGGGGTACTCCGTCTCGGTATAGGTGCTGTCATAGACGAAGATATCGGCGCCCTTGATGAGGTCGATGACGGCCCGGTCCGGGCCATCGGCGCGATGCTCGCAATCGGTCACGTAGCAGATCGATTTGCCCTGCCAGTCGACACGATAGCCGGTCGCCCCATTTGGATGATTGAGCGCCGCGGTACGGATCTTCAGCCCGTGATAGAGCTCCAGCGTCTCGCCGGCGGTGAAATCATGGTAGCTCGGGCAGGAGGTGAAGACCTCCGGCGGGATCGGGAAGAGCGGCTCCACCATCATGCCGGAGAGCGCGTCACGGATCGACCGCTGCGGCCCGAGATGGCCGGCCCAGAGCCTCAGGCTGCTTTCGGCGCAATAAAGCGGCGCGAAGAACGGCACCCCGACCATGTGGTCGAGATGGGTATGGGTGAAGAAGATATCGGCGTCGACCGAGCCGCCGGATGTCTCGGCCTCAGCGGTCAGATGCTCACCGAGCTGGCGCATGCCGGTGCCGCCGTCGAAGATCAACAGATGCGGACCGCAGCGCACCTCAAGACAGGAGGTGTTGCCGCCATAGCGGGTAAATGCCTCGCCGGGACAGGCCAGCGAGCCGCGCACGCCCCAAAAGCGCAGCGAGAAACTATTGGGCGTCGTCACCGCGCGATACCCCCGTAAAGCGTCGCCCCCCGCCGGTCACGGACTGTCGCCCACAGCTGCAACCGGGCCAACGCCTTGGATTCTCGGGGTATCCGCGGACCAAAAAGCCGATACTTCACTTGAGCGGACACCGTTTTTCCTAGGCGATGCGGCCGGATGATGGCATTGTTTCGGCCCGTTGCAAACCAATTACCGCCATATTCTACCAAGATAATTTCCATGTCCTTAAGGCCAGGGGAAGATTCCGCGGCCACCGGTCATCGGTGGACGGAAGAACGTACCGACTGGCTGGGTGTCTGTTTTGGTCTGGCACTCAGCTGCTTCGTTGCCTTCCAGCAATTCAAGCTGCCGCCGGTCCTGCCGGAGCTGCTGCAGCAATTCCATTATCCGCGCGCTCTGGCCGCCAGCTTCATGTCGGTCTATGCGCTGGTCGGCCTGCTGGGCTCGGTGCCCCTGGGCCGCTGGCTGAAACGCCGCAGCTATGGCCCCGGCCTGTGGCTGGGCATCTGCAGCACTGCGCTCGGCCTCATTGTGGCCCTGGCTTTCGCCCGCTTCGGCACTGCCCTGCTGCTGGCCCGGGCCCTGGAGGGCCTGACCTATGCCATCTTCGCCATCGCCGGCCCGGTGATTGCGACCAGCTCGGCCCGCTTCCGCGATCTGCCGCTGGTCACCGGCTTGCTGGCCGGCTGGATCCCGATCGGCCAGATCGGCGCCGGCTTGCTGACCCTGGCGGTGCCGCAAGCACACCCGCTCAGCCAGATGCTGGGTCTGGCGGATTGGCAGGTGACCTGGCTCGTCGCCCTGGTCCTCACCCTGCTGCTGGGCTGGTTCTGCTGGCGCTTTTCTCATCATCAGGATGTAAGCAGCGTAAATAGCCGTGCCAAGGCAAGGGAGACTGTGACGGCGAACACAGAATCCGCAAAAAGCGACGGAACTTCAGCCAGTCTGGCATCGGCGGCGGTATCCCGCCCCGCCCCACAACTGACCGCGGCACTGACCAAGAGCCAGGATGGACGCTGGCCCGACCTGCTCGCCGCCGGCATCTTCCTGCTCTGGTCAGCCCAGTATTTCGCCTTCATGACCTGGCTCACCCAATATCTGATCGAGCAACATAACCTCCAGCCACAGCAGGCAGTTCTCGTCTATTTGCTGCCGGTGGTCGTGCTGCTCGGCTTCAATCTGCTGACCGGCTGGGCGCTGGGTCGCGGCCTGGCTTTGTGGCCGGCGCTGATCGTCAGCCTGGTGCTGCAGGGCCTGGTCTGGGCTGCCACGCCCTTCCTGGGCGATGTAACCGGCGTTATCGCTTTGCTGGTATATGGGGTTTGTTCGGGGATTATCCCGACCTGTCTGTTTCATCTGCCGCATCACATCGCCGCCCACCGGCATCGTCGGCGCAATGGCCATGACGCCACCACCAAGGCCGCGGTGAAAGCCGGGCCGGAAGGCTTCGCGACGCTGATGACCGGCCGCAATATCGGGG
>DATMUQ010000335.1:0-3329 GCA_035563795.1 Terriglobales bacterium
CCGTCGCTCGGCGCCAGCAGCCGGCAATGGTCCAGCCGGTCCTTGGCGGCAGTGACGCTCGCCTCGGCGGCGCGCAATTGCGCTTCGGCGGCGGCAATATCCTCGGCGCGGGGACCGATCTCCGACAGTTTCAAGGTTTGCCGGGCCGCTTCCAGCATCTGCGAGGTCTGCCGCGCCGTCGCCTGCGCCTCTTCATATTGCTGCTGGGCGGCGAAGCCCTGGCCGAGCAGGGTCTGGCGCCGGTCCATCACCCGCTGGGCATTGAACAGCACCGCCTCATAGGCGGCGACATTGGCCTGGTCGCGGGCAATCTCCTCCGGCCGGCTGCCGGCTTTCAGCTTGGCGACCTGCTGCCGCTGGGCCTCGGCCCGCGCCACCGAGAGGTCATAGAGGCTCTGATAGGTGGTGGCGTCGAGATTGGCAAGCTCGCTGCCGGCCGCCACATGATCGCCCTCCTGGACATGCATCCGGGTCACCCGGCCCTCGGCATCGAAAGCGAGGTCGACCTGGCGGATATCGACATTGCCATAGAGGGTGAGCTGGCCGTCGCCGCCCTGGAACCAGCCGCCATAGCGCCAGCCGGCGGCCAGGATGGCCGCGATGGCGACAACAAGGATGACGAGGATGCGGGCCTTGCGCATGAGACGACCTTCAATCGGGCTGATTTCCCCGGGCCGGGTGGCGTGATTGGCCGGGGCTGGCATGACGCCACCAGACTAGCGATTGGCGATCGGCCCGATCTTGATTTTGATCAAGACAAGGCTGGGCGGAGCACGGCGTTCGATCAGGGAGGGTTCCGGGGCTGTCCTCTAAGCTATTGAGCAAATGGAAGAATGCTTTATAGATCGCGGGGCAGGGCGATTCGCTCTATAACCGGTGCCGTATCGTCGTCACGCCACCTGAACACGTCCTTTTCGAGCATGAGGCATTGCATATGACCGTCAGCATCGTCGCCATCCAGCCGATTGTCGCCCTGTTGGCCGGCATTCTCATCCTTGTCATGCCACGCTTGCTCAATATCATTGTGGCGCTCTATCTGATTTTCGTCGGTCTTACCGGCCTGCTGCATTTCGTGCGCTGAGCCGGGAGCACCGGGGCGCAGGACAACAGGTCACGGGCGGCGCGGAGACGGACCATGCGCTTGTTGCTGGTCGAGGATAATCCTCAGCTTTCCGATTGGCTCGGCCGGCTGTTGCGGCAGAACGGCTATACCGTCGACTGCGTCTCCGATGGCGAGGATGCCGACCATCTCCTCAGCGTGCAGGAATACGCCCTCGTCATCCTCGATCTCTCGCTGCCCAATATGGGCGGCATGCAGGTGCTGAAGCGGCTGCGGTCGCGCGGCACCAGCGTGCCGGTGATCATCCTCACCGCCAATGCCAGTCTCGATGGACGGGTGGCCGGACTCGATGCCGGCGCCGACGATTATCTCGCCAAGCCCTTCGAGATGGCCGAGCTGGAGGCGCGCATCCGCGTGCAATTGCGCCGCGCTGCTGATCGCAGCTCGCCGGAAGTGCGGCTCGGCGATCTCGGCTTCGATGCCAAGGCGCGGCAGTTCCATCTCAAGGGTGAGCCCCTGGCATTGACGCCGCGCGAGCATGCGGTGCTGGAGCAGTTGCTGTTCAAATCCGGCCAGACCGTCAGCAAGCAGAAGCTCTCCGAGGCGATCTTCGATTTCGACGACGAGACCGATCCCAGCGCCATCGAGATCTATGTCTATCGTCTGCGCAAGAAGCTCGAAGGCAGCAATGTCCGCATCGCCACCTTGCGCGGCCTCGGCTATCTGCTGTCGCATGATGACGGCAGCGGAAAGGAACCGCCGAAAGAGCCCCAGAAAGAGCCAGGCCCGTGAAATATCTGCGCAGCCTGCGGCTGGAATTGCTGGCCTGGCTGACGCTGCCTCTGGCGGCCGTGGTGGCGGTCAATGTCTGGACCACCTATCGCTCGGCCCTCGACATGGCCGATCTCATCACCGACCGCATGCTGCTCGCCTCGGCGACGGCGATCGCCGAGCAGACCCAGGTCAACAACAATGTGGTCGAGGCACTGATCCCGCCGGTCGCCCTGGAGATGTTCGATACCGGCTATGGCGATCGGGTCTATTACCGGGTGGAGACGGCGGAGGATGTGGTCGGCAAGGGACGGCTGCTGGCCGGTTATGATGACCTGCCTTTGCCGCCACCGGACGCGAAGGATGCCGCCACGCGGCGGACCGATCCCGATCTCACCGTCATCGGCGGCACGCCCTATCACGGCCATTACCGCAACCAGAATCTGCATCTGATGTCGATCGAGCATGCGGTGATCGGCAGCCCTGGCGTCGGCGCCGTGCGGGTGATGGTGGGGGTGACACTCTTCGCCCATGGCGCCACCGTGCAGCGGCTGTGGCTGAATGCGCTCGGCCAGCAGGTATTGCTGCTGGCGGTGGCGGGTGCCCTGGCGATCATCGGCCTCGCCCGCGGCCTCGGCCCGCTGATGCGGCTGCGTGACGAGGTCCGTAACCGCGAGCCGGACCAGCTCGAACCCTTTGCCCTCGACAGCGTGCAGAGCGAATTGCGGCCGCTGGTGGCGGCGCTCAACCATCACATGGACCGGGTCAAGAAGCAGATGGCGGCGCAGCGCCGCTTCATCGCCAATGCGGCGCATCAATTGCGCACGCCATTGACTGTGCTCAACATGCAGGCGACCTATGCGCTGCGCGAAGTGGATGCGCGTGAACGGGCGACGGCCCTGACGGCCATTCAGTCCGGAACAAGGCGGCTCGCCCATCTCGCCGGACAATTGCTGACCTTGTCCCGTGCCTCGCCCGGCAGCCGCCGGCCGCGCCATGATCCGGTCGATCTCGCGGCCGTCGCCAGGCAGGTGCTGGAATCGCTCTCGGCTCTGGCGGTCGAGCGCCATATCGATCTCGGCCTCGAAGCCGTGCAGATGCCGGTCGTCACCGGCGACGAGACCATGCTGCGCGAGATGCTGGTCAACCTGGTCGACAATGCCCTGCGCTATACGCCCGGCGGCGGCAGCGTCACGGTGCTGCTGGACGAAGCGGGTGAGGCGGCCGTCATCACCGTGCAGGATACCGGCCCCGGGATCCCTGCGGCGGAGCGCGAGCAGGTCTTCGAACGCTTCTATCGCCGCCAGGAAAACGCCACACCGGAACATCCCACCGAAGGCAGCGGCCTCGGCCTCGCCATCGTCAAGGAAGTGGTGGACGCCGCCGGCGGCACCATCGCCCTCCGCGACCCGACAACCGGAACCGGCCTGGTGGTCGAGGTGCGGCTGGCGCTTAGAGTGTGAGGGCGTGCTGTGGTCTATTTGAGGCACATCGTATT
>DATMUQ010000336.1:0-2727 GCA_035563795.1 Terriglobales bacterium
ATGACAGTGCCCATCAGCCGCGGCTGGCCGGGGATCGTCACCAGCTCCTCGTCCATGCCGGTATCGAGGCGCGGCGTGGAAGCGATCAGGCCGCTGGTATAGGGATGGGCCGGCATCTCGAACAAGGTGTTGATCTCGGCACTTTCCATCACCCGGCCGCCATAGAGCACGGTGACCCGGTCGCAGAGCCGCGAAACGACACCGAGGTCATGGGTGACGATGGCAACCGTCGTTCCCGTGTCATGGGCGAGCTCAGCCAGCAATTCCAGGATTTGCGCCTGAACGGTGACATCAAGCGCGGTAGTGGGTTCGTCGGCCAACAGGAGGGCGGGTTTGCACAGGAGGGCCATGGCGATCATCACCCGCTGGCGCATGCCGCCGGAGAATTCATGGGGGTAGAGATCGACGCGCCGCGCGGCATCCGGGATATGCACGCGCTCCAGCATGGCAATGACCTGTTTGCGGGCATCGGTCTTGCCGAGGCCCTGATGGGCGATCAGGACTTCCATCAATTGTTCGCTGACCCGCAGATACGGATTGAGCGAGGTCATCGGGTCCTGGAAGATCATCGACATGGCCGAGCCGCGGATCTTGTCGAGTTTCGCCGGGGAGGTGCCGACGATTTCCTGGCCGAGAAACTTGATCGAGCCCTTGACCCTTCCGTTATTGGCGGTGAGGCCCATGGAGGCTAGCAGGATCTGGCTCTTGCCGGAACCGGATTCGCCGACGATGCCCATGATCTCGCCTGGCCGCAGATCGAGATCGACCCGGTCCACTGCCGTCTTCCAGCCATCCGCGAGCTTGAACTCGATGTTGAGGTCGCGGATCTGCAGGATGGGTTCTTTTTGCATGCTCATCTGCGCCGCCTATCTTTCATTGGGATCGAAGGCATCGCGCAGGCCATCGGTAATGTAGTTGAGGCAGAAGAGCACGGTCGCCAGGAAAAAGCCTGGCAACAACAGCAGGCGGATATCGGTCTCGATCTTGACGGCGCCGTCATTGATCAGGGTGCCCCAGCTGGCATAAGGCGGCTGCACACCGAGGCCGACGAAGCTGAGGAAGCTCTCCGTCGAAATCACTTCCAGCACCAGCAGGCTGGAATAGACGATGACGACATTGAGGCTGTTGGGGGCGATATGCTGCCAGATGATCTGCCAGTTGCTCATGCCACCGGCACGTGCTGCCTCGATGAATTCACGATGCCGCAGGCTGACCGCCTGGCCGCGGGCGATCACTGCCGGTGTCAGCCACAGCGCCACGACCACGGCGATGAAGAGCGAGAGGTTGCTGCGCCCCAGCACGACATTGATGACGATCACCAGCATCACGTAAGGTAGGCTGAGCAGGATATCGACCGCGCGCATCATGAACTGGTCGATCCGGCCGCCGAGATAGCCGGCGGTGGCACCATAGACGACGCTGATGGCAACCGAGACGATGGCGCCGAAAAAAGCGAGGCCCAGCGAGACCTGGCCGCCATCCAGCACCCGGATCAACAGGTCGCGGCCAAGATCGTCGGTGCCGAAGAGATGCGCCGAGGTGAAATCGATCGGTGCCGAGAGATTCTCGAAATCGGCATCTTCCGGCCCGAAGGGGAAGAACCAGGGTGCGATATAGCAGGCGAGGGCGATGAGGCAGAGGACCACCAGGCTGATCACCGCCAGCCGGTTTGAGCAGAACCGACGCAGCGAATGCCGGAACGGCGAGATGCCCTTGGCCAATGGTGCGTGTTGGCGTGGTTCGCCCTCCGCCGGATGCAGATCGAGACTGAGGTCAGTCATAGGACACCTTGGGGTCGATCAAGCCGCGGGCGATATCGGAGAACATGTTTCCCATGACGACAATGGTGCCGTAGAAAAGAGTGACACCCATCACCAGCGAATAGTCGCGGTCCTGGGCCGCGGTGATGAAGTAGCGACCGATGCCGGGGATCTGGAAGATCTGCTCGATCGCGATCGAGCCGGTGATGGTGACGGCGGTGGCGGGGCCAAGATAGGCAACGACCGGCAACAAGGCGCCTTTCAGCGCATGCTTGAAAATGGTCTTGCGTTCACCGAGACCCTTGGCGCGGGCGGTCCGGACGTAGTTGGTGCGGATCGTCTCGATCATGCTGCCGCGCATCAGGCGCGAGACATAGGCGATATTGGGCAGGGTCAGCACGGCGATCGGCAGGATCTTGGTCGCGAGCGTGCCGTCCCAGCCGGCGACCGGCAGCCAATGCAAATCGAGACCGAAGGTGATCTGCAGGATCGGGCCGATGACGAAGATCGGGATCGCAAGGCCGACCATGGCGATGGCGCCGGCGCCGTAATCGATCATGCCATTGCGCCGCAGCGCGCCGGCGATACCGAGCATGATGCCGATCAGGGTGGAGAAGACCATGGCCCAGAGCCCGATCTCGAGCGAGACCGGGAAGCTGTTGAGGATCAATTCGCCGACGGTGGAATCGCGATATTTGACTGAGGGGCCGAAATCGAAATGCAGCAGGTTCCACAGATAGCGGAAATATTGCTGCGGCAGCGATTCATCGAGGTGATAGGCGCGGTTGAGCGCCGCCAAGGCCTCCGGCGTCAGCCGGCGGTTGTCGGAGAACGGACCGCCCGGCGCAACGCGCAGAATGAAGAAAGTGATGGTCGCCAGCGCGAACAAGGTCGGCAGAGAGCCGAGCACGCGCCGAAAGATATAACGCCACATATCGCTGAGATCCGCCGCTGACGGCATCCCGTG
>DATMUQ010000337.1:0-6112 GCA_035563795.1 Terriglobales bacterium
CTTCGTCGCCGCCCCGGCCTCCTGCTCTCGCAGGATCCCGATAATCTGCTCTTCCGTGAACCTTGATCGCTTCATCGTCCGTCTCCTTCTTCAAGGACGGACTCTACCCAAAAATGGAGGAGTTTGCGGGGCTCAGGTCAAAATGCTTATGAATTGCCCACAGTGAGGGCAAGGTCATCGCTGGCGCAGTCGGGGCTTGGCCAGTTCTCTGCTCAAAGCGCCTCCGATGTTTTCGCGAGAGGCCGAGTTGTTTTTGATGGCGACTGATCCGCTTACGGGCTTCTGTTTCAATATACCGCTGCAAGATCTTTTGCATTTGGCCTCAGAGGCGCCGAGGAACACGTGAGTCAGTGGGCGTTTGCAAGGTAACAGAACCTGCCGGCCTGATTGCTCGGTTAAAGTGTGTCCCCCGGCTAGCGCTTCTCGCGCATAACTAGAGAGTGCGTCGAGGCGCTTTGTATGTCAAGATCGAGGCTAGCGGGAATCAGTCGAGGCTGCCGCTGGTGTCGCAGGCATTGATATCGCCACTCTTGAACCCGGCCTTGAACCAGTGCACCCGCTGGGCCGAGGTGCCATGGGTGAAGCTGTCGGGCACGATATAGCCCTGGGCCTGTTTCTGCAGCCGGTCATCACCGATTGCAGCGGCGGCTGTCAGTCCTTCGTCGATGTCGCCGGCTTCGATAATATGCTGGTCGCGGTTGGCGCGATTGGCCCAGATGCCGGCGAAACAATCCGCCATCAATTCGATTCGCACCGACTGGCCGGTTGCGCCTTCCTGAGATGCCGCGCCGTTCGGCATCAGGCCCAGCAGATTTTGCACATGATGGCCAACCTCATGGGCGATGACATAGGCTTCGGCAAAATCCCCCGGTGCGTGAAAGCGCCGGCGCAATTCATCATAGAAGGAGAGGTCGATATAGACCTTGGAATCAGCCGGGCAATAGAAAGGGCCGCTGGCGGATTGTGCGACGCCACAGCCGGAGCGGATCACATTGGTAAAGAGCACCAATTTCGGGGCCCGATATTGCCGTCCATTGGCCTGGAAGATCTCCCGCCAGGCATCCTCCGTGCTGCCGAGGACCGCGGCGACGAAATCCTTCATCTCGGCGCTGCTGGGATCTTCGGTGCCGGCGCTATTATTGCCGTCGCTATTGCCGAGCTGCGCCTGTTGCTCTTCCTGTGCCTGGTCATAAGGCTGCTGATAGGAGCTTCCACCGCCGGCCATGCCCTGCAACAGGGCACTGGGATCGATGCCGAAAAGCAGGCATACGACGACGATGGCAACGAGGCCCAGGCCGCCGATCCTGATACCGCCGCCCCGGAAGCCACCGCCGCCGAAGCCACCACCTAAGCCACCACCGCCGCCAAAACCGCCGGCGCCGCGCTGATCTTCAACATTGTCGCTTCGTCTGCTGCCGCGCCACAACATGATCCCACCCCTCTCGGTCGATCCGGTTTGCTCTCGCAAGCATAACGCACTTGGGCGTCAAATGACCCCGGCTTCGAGGCTGGCCGCCACCAGGAGGCCGAGCTCGCGGCATTGATCGAGGAAGGCCGGCTGGTAATCGCCGCGGCAGATCAAGGGCAGTTGGATGGCGCGCCAGCGCAGGCCGGTGACGATGGTCTCGATGCCGCGCCGCGTCCCGGTGCCGTCATGGCCAGCGCGAATATAAAGCGCATAGGGCTTGCCCTGGGTTTCTTCCAGGCACGGGTAATAGATGCGATCGAAGAAGTCCTTCAACGCGCCGCTCATATAGCCGAGATTCTCCGTGGTGCCGAGGATCAGGGCGTCGGCCCATTTGACATCTTCCGGCCCGGCCTCAAACGGTGTCAGGCTGCGCAGCTCCACCTCGGTGATCTCCGGTCCGACGGCACCCGCGGCAACCGCATCGCGCATGGCCTTGGTATTGGTCGAGGGGATATGGGCAACCAGAAGCAGGTGTTTCATCGCTCGATTGGCGCGACCGGCGCGCGGCGGCAGTTGATCGGACTCACCGGCGCAGCGTCGCATCTCTTGGCCGGCTTGCCAACCTTGCCAACAGGGCGCCGCTGCGACATCGCAACATTGGCAGAGCCGCTCGGCTCGGATTATAAAATCCGACAGAGTGAGCCGAGCCAGGCAAAGACAATTCGGGCAGGGGCAAAGCGGGAAGGGGCACCATGACGACCCAGATCAACATTGCCATGCGCGGTCTGTTCCCGACGCCGGTCGCTGCCGCCGAACTGCCGGATGCTGCGGCGCGAAATGCCGAGTTGAAGAAGATCATCCTCGATTACCGGGAAAAATCGCCCTCGGTTCAGGCCTCGAATGACGGCGGCTGGCATTCCGATCGCAACCTGCTGAGCTGGGGTGGCCCGCGGATCGGCGAGATCATCGAGGCGGCGACCATGATGGCCGACCGCATGACGGTGGATCGCAATGGCCGGCCGGCCGGCCAGCGCTGGAAACCGATCGCCTGGGCCAATGTCAACGAGGCCGGCAATGCCAATATCTGCCATTACCATCCGGGTGCCTTCTGGTCGGGTACCTATTATGTCGATGACGGTGGGACGATCAGCGATCCCAGCCTCGGCGGCGAGTTCGAGCTCCTGGATCCGCGCGGTGCCGGTCCCTCGATGTATGCGCCGCATCTGGCCTTTGCCGGGGAAGGCGGGCGGGCGCTGGGCGCCACCGAATCGATCCGGCCGAAACCGGGTCTCATCATCTTGTTCCCCTCCTGGATGTTCCACCAGGTGCGGCCCTATCGCGGCCAGGCGGAGCGCATTTCCATCGCCTTCAATCTGACCCTGGCTGCTGATTAAGCGCAGCTGACGATTGCCTTTCGACTGATGTCATTTATCGAAAGGTAACCATTCCTGAGGGGCGGGCCGCGGGGTTCGTTTTCGCAGATTTTAACGCATAATACGTACGATTTTTATACGCATCTGGCGATTATTTGCCTAATACCTTTCGTTTTGTTTTCGTTTTTACCAGTTGCGAAAATTTTTATTTTCATATTAGGCTACCTCTAATGAGAGCGCCGACATCGCGGCTGCTCGCTTCACAAGAACTAACGGGCCGAATGGCTGGCTATCTGCATACGGGGAGGCGCTGTGTCGTCCAACACGCCTGGAAGTGACGAAT
The DNA here is from genome assembly GCA_035563795.1 of Terriglobales bacterium. Lineage (GTDB taxonomy): Bacteria > Pseudomonadota > Alphaproteobacteria > Dongiales > Dongiaceae > Dongia_B. Next base: position 3,125 of record DATMUQ010000337.1, read on the forward strand.
CGGTTTTTGACCTCGCCATCATCGGCGGCGGCATTAATGGATGCGGAATCGCGCGCGACGCCGCTGGCCGCGGCCTCAAGGTCTTCGTCTGTGAAAAGAGTGATCTCGCTTCCGCCACATCGAGTTCGTCCACCAAGCTGATCCATGGCGGTCTGCGTTATCTCGAATATTACGAGTTCCGCCTGGTGCGCGAGGCGCTGACCGAGCGTGAGGTGATGTGGTCGGTCGCACCGCATATCATCTGGCCGCTGCGCTTCGTGCTGCCGCATCACAAGGGCCTGCGCCCGGCCTGGCTGCTGCGGCTTGGCCTGTTCCTCTATGATCATCTTGGCGGCCGCAAATATCTGCCGGCGACGCGCAGCCTGCGGCTCGACCGTCACCCTGCCGGTGCGCCTCTGAAGCCGATCTATACGCGCGGCTTTGAATATTCCGATTGCTGGGTCGAGGATGCCCGCCTGGTGGCGCTCAATGCCCGCGATGCCGTCGAAAAGGGTGCCGAAGTGGTCACGCGGATGCGCTGCAGCCGCGCCGAGCGCAAGGACAATCTGTGGCATCTGACGCTGGTAGATGAGCGCAGTGGCGCGCCGCGTGAGATCCGGGCTCGCGCTTTGGTCAATGCCGCCGGTCCCTGGGTGGCCGATGTGGTGCATTCGGTTCTGCGCGACAACCATCCGGCGCCCGTCCGCCTGGTCCAGGGCAGCCACATCGTCACCAAGCGCCTCTTCGATCACGACCGCTGCTACATCTTCCAGAACAGCGACGGCCGCATCTTCTTCGCCATTCCCTATGAGCGCGATTTCACCCTCGTCGGCACCACCGACCAGGACTATCAGGGCGATCCGGCGCAGGTGAAGATCTCCCCGGCCGAGATCGACTATCTCTGCAAGGGCGCCAGCGATTATTTCAAGAAGCCGATCACGCCCGATCAGGTGGTCTGGTCTTATTCCGGTGTGCGTCCGCTTTATGATGATGGCGCTTCGGCAGCACAGGCGGCGACGCGCGACTACGTGCTGAAGCTCGATGCACCGGAGAGCCAGCCGGCCATGCTGACGGTCTATGGCGGCAAGATCACCACCTATCGCCGCCTCGCTGAATCGGCGCTGGCGATGTTGGCGCCGCATCTGCCGGCCGCCAGCAAGCGCCCGGTCGGCTGGACCGGCAAGGAGCCTTTGCCCGGCGGTGATTTCAAAATGACGGCATTTGATGCGGAACTTGCGCGGGTGAAACAGCGCTATTCCTTCTTGCCCGACGTCACGGCGCGCCGTTTGTTCCGGGCGTATGGGACGCGGATTCACGATCTAATCGGAACCGCAAAGCAATATGCGGATCTCGGTCCGGTACTGGGTGCCGACCTCACGGAAGCTGAGGTAAGGTATCTGGTTCGTGCCGAATGGGCGATGACGGCGGAAGATATTTTGTGGCGGCGCAGCAAACTCGGCCTGCGCCTCTCGGCACAAGAGGTCGCCGCGGTTCAGGAATGCGTTGCGCGTGCGCTGGCCGAACGGCAAGCGGCATGACGCAAGCTTGGAGGAGTGGTCTTTGGATCTGACACTGGAAAAGGTCAGTCTCGCGGTTGGCGCTGAAACACTGATCAGTGACGTCTCGCTGAGCCTGACGCGTGGCACGATGAACGTGCTGCTGGGCCCGACCTTGTCGGGGAAGACGAGCCTGATGCGGCTGATGGCGGGTCTGGAGCGTCCGACCGGCGGCCGGGTGCTGCTGGATGGCAAGGATGTGACGGGGGTGCCGGTGCGGCACCGCTCGGTCGCCATGGTCTACCAGCAATTCGTCAATTACCCGACGCTCTCGGTCTATGAGAACATCGCCTCGCCCTTGCGGGTGCAGAAGGTGAATGCGGCCGAGATCGACAAACGGGTGCAGGAGGCGGCGAAGCTCTTGGGCCTGCAGCCGATGCTGCAGCGGACCCCGTTGCAGCTCTCCGGCGGCCAGCAGCAGCGGGTGGCGATCGCCCGCGCTTTGGTGAAGCGCGCCGATCTGGTGCTGCTCGATGAGCCTTTGGCCAATCTCGATTACAAATTGCGCGAGGAATTGCGCGAGGAACTGCCGCGCATCTTCGCTGCGTCCGGGGCGATCCTGGTCTATGCGACGACGGAGCCGACCGAGGCATTGCTGCTGGGCGGCAACACGGCGACCCTGTGGGAAGGCCGGGTGACGCAATTGGGCCCGACTGCCGGGGTCTATCGCCGGCCGCAGAACCTGGCGGCAGCCCGGGTCTTCTCCGATCCGCCCTTGAACGAGATCGAGGTCGAGAAGAGGGGTAACGCGATCACGCTTCGCAACAGCCAGCAGCTGCCGGTCTCGGGCGCACTCAGCGGTTTGTCGGATGGCAGCTATCGCCTGGGCTTCCGGGCCGAGCATATCAGCCTCGGCGTCAGCCGGGAGACCGGCCTCAACTTCCATGGCGAGGTCAAGGTAACGGAGCTGACCGGCTCCGAAAGCTTCATCCATGTCGATGCCGGCCATGGCACCTGGGTGTGTCTGGCGCGCGGCGTCCAGGAACTGGTGCCGGGGACCACGGTCGACGTGCATATCGATACCCGCCAGCTTTTCGTCTTCGATCCTGCCGGCCATGTGGCGGCGGTACCGGAGATGGCGGCGACGGCGTGAGGGAAGAGAGATGAGCCGAATTACCCTGGATGGAATCGCCCATGCCTATCGCGGCAGCGCCCAGCGCCCGGAGGACTATGCGCTGAAGCCGCTGCACCATGTCTGGGAGCAGGGCATGTCCTATGCGCTGCTCGGCCCCTCGGGCTGCGGCAAGACCACACTCCTTAATATCATCTCCGGCCTGATCATCCCCTCGGAGGGGCGGTTGCTGTTCGACGACAAGGACGTGACGCGGCTCCCGACCGAGAAGCGCAATATCGCCCAGGTGTTCCAGTTCCCGGTCATCTACGACACGATGACCGTCTACGATAACTTGGCCTTCCCGCTCAGGAACCGCGGCGTGCCGGAAGCCGAGGTCGA
>DATMUQ010000338.1:0-15560 GCA_035563795.1 Terriglobales bacterium
GGTGCCCGTCGGCTTGCGGCCGACCAAAATGGTGTCGCCCACCTTGAGATCCTTCAGGCGCGAGGTCAGCGGACCGTCCTTCACCTTGATCGAGAAGAACTCCAGGTTCTCTTCGTAGTTGGCGCTGGCCATACTGTAGGCGCGCAACAGCGGCTTCCCATTCACTTCCAAGCCAATCATCGTGAATTGGCCGTTCTGGAAACGGAAGGAAGGATCCCGGGTCGCCTTGAAGGTGAACAGGTCGTCGGTCCAATGGTGGACCTCAAGAACGCGCTCTTGGTTCAGATTGCTCATGATCTCAACAACATAACAGACACTAGGACGCTGCTCATCAGCATTGTGCAGCGCATATAAGCGATTTGCCGGGCTTTTGCTAGATCAAGACTGCTGAAAAGCCTTGGGCTTGGATTGATCGGGGTACAAGAAACTCATTTTCACGCAAATTTCAAGTAATATGATGTCGCGGGTATTTTACGATAGATAGATGTAAAAATAAAATCCTCGTGCGATAGGCTCGATAACGCAAACAGCTATCCGGCAGGTTTTCGTCTTCGCGACGATCACTGGTTGCGGGCCGTCAGCATCCGCTAACCATCCTCAGAAAAAGGAAAAAAGGTCACGGTTTACGGAGAGTTAACCCTATTTGATTTAGCCTGATTGATAGCAGCTAACATTGTTGGCATCACTTTTGCTGGCAAAGATATTCAACAAGCCAGCGAAAGAGGTGAAATTGGATCAGACCGATGAACATACGAGACAGAACGGCTAGAGAAAGACGGCGTCATCACTATCGTCGCCGGACATGCATCGTTTGCCGACCCGTCCCCTCGCCCGCAGCGGCCGAGTGGAGGGTTAGGCAACGACGAAAGCCGGAGCTCGGGGCCTCTGCATGACGACACCATCGCCGTGAAACGGGTCTCACCGTCGAGCGCCAGGAAATGCCCTACAGTAAAATCTTCATGAGCAGCGTTAAGTTGCTGCCAGGTACAAAATGAGCGGAGAAGCCGTGATGGTTGGCAAGGTCAATCGCGACGATGTCTTGAAGGCTAATGTTTATATCCATTCCTCGCTCATCGAATTGTACGATGACCAGCCCCATTTCCGGTCTGAGAATAAGGAAAAGGTTTCGCGCATCCTCGAGGCCCTGAAAGCCCGCGTCGCGCCGATCGTTGAGGGCAAGTCCCGTTTGCTCGACATGGGCTGCGGCACAGGCTTTTTGCTGAGCCTCGCACAGCCGCTGTTTGACCAATTGGATGGCGTCGACATTACCCCTGCAATGCTTGCCAAGATCGATCTCAGTAGCGGCCGTATCAAACTGCATTGCGGTCAGGCGGAAAATACACCTTTCGAAGATGCCACTTTTGATTTGGTCACCGCCTATTCATTCATGGATCACCTCTATGACCTTGAGCCCTTCCTGAAGGAGGTCTTCCGCGTCTTGAAGCCGGGTGGCGTTTTCTATGCTGACCAGAATGCCAATCGTGCCTTCTGGGAAACACTCGGCAAGCTCGAGGGCCCGTTGGAGGGGTACTCCGCGATCGTCGCACGGGAGATGACGGCGGGGCTGCGTTCGGAAGAGGAATTTGCCAAGAAGCGCAACATCGACACGGAGTCCTTCCGGATCGCCGAATATATCAAGACGCAGGAAAACGGGATTGATGCGCAAACGGTCGTCGATCTCGCCCGCAAGATCGGCTTTCGCGAATGTGCTGTCCAATATGACTGGTACCTTGGTCAAGGCAAGGTGATGCATACACAGTCATTCGAAGAAGCGCGGACGATCGAGGCTTATTTACATGAGGTGGCTCCGCTGTCGAACCACCTCTTCAAATATCTCCGTTTCGATCTCTTGAAGTGAGCGGTCGCCATTATGCAGGTCGATCCCGAAATCATCGAGCGCATGGAGGAGCTTGGCTACGCGATCTTGCCTGGCGAGCTCAGCGCGCCGCAGATAGCGGCACTAAAAGACGAACTTGAAGCCGCGATCAACGCTGATCTTCCTGCGCTGGCGGAGATGGAACAGCAGACCGGGAAACAGCATCCGGATCGCTGGATGGTTCACAATGCCATGCTGCGCGGGCGGGAACTGGCCCGCATGATCGAGCATGAAACAATGCAGGCATATTTCTCCCATTTCCTCGGGGAACACTGCATTCTCTATTCTTTCCAGACATCCAGCATGCCGCCGGGAAGCTCAAATTACAGCAACCGAATTCACGTCGATTGCCCGCGCCTGATCCCTGGCTATCACACGAATATGGGGGCATTATTTCCTTTGGATGATCTCACCGAGGAAAACGGCGCGACCTATGTTCTGCCGGGTTCGCACAAGTCCATGACCCAGCCGAGCGAAGAGCAGTTCAATTCACAGTCGATACGGCTGACTTGTCCGGCAGGCTCGCTCATCTTTCTCGACCCACGCACCTGGCACCGCGGCGGCGTGAACCGAACCGCAAAGGGCCGCCATATGCTGACGATCGGCGGCTGTCGCAGTTACATGCGGTCACGCTTCGACTATCCACGCCTGATCGCCCATATGAAGAGCGATATTCTGGATATTGTCGGCCCGGTTGGCCGCCGCTTCCTTGGCTATAATGTGCGCATGCCAGCGACCATGGAAGAATATTACTTGCCCGCCGACCAACGGCTTTATCTGGCAAACCAAGGATAGTGAATGCATGAGTAGCAGCGCCGAGAAGCCTCTGGATCAATATGCCAAAGCTTACATGCCAAGCTTCAGTTATGCCTTGGACAACGAGCTCATCCTAAACTGGTACCCGCATCGCATCATCCGCCAGGTTGGCAAAGGAAGCCTTCTCGAGCTGGGCGTGGGTCATGGCTATGCGACCCGCATTTTGAACGATCATTTTGATCGCCATGTCGTGCTGGACGGGTCTCCGGCGATTATCGCGCAGTTTCGCGATCAAAATCCGGATCTCTCGCTCGACCTTGTCGAAGGCTATTTTGAGAACTATGAGGCGGATGAGAAGTTCGACGTGATTTGCATGGGCTTCGTGCTGGAGCATGTCGAGGATCCGACTGCCATTCTCAAGCACTATCGGCGGTTCCTAAAGCCGGGCGGAAGTCTTTTCGTCACGGTACCGAATGCGGAAAGCATGCACCGGCGCGTTGGCTTGGCCGCCGGCCTGATGACGGATCTCTTTGCGCTTGGCGAGGGAGACAAACAGCTGGGCCACCGGCAGCTCTTCTCCGTGACCTCTATGCGACAATTGCTCGAGCGATGCGGTTATGCAGTGACAAGCAGCGAAGGTCTTTTTTTCAAGCCATTTACGACCGCTCAAATTCAGCAACTTCATCTCTCGCCGCAAATCCTCGAGGGGTTGATGCATGTCGGGGTGACATATCCGGAACTGAGTTGCGCGTTCATGACCCATGCGCGCCTGGAAAGCTAGATCATGCATATCGCGATGACCGGCCGACGATCCACTGGCGTGATCAGCTAGATATGGCGACGATTCTTGTCACCGGTGTCGGGGCGGTTATCGGGTATGGCGTGTTGCGCAGCATGGCCAACACAGGCCATCAACTGATCGGGCTGGATATCTACGCCGATGCCTATGGGCAGCACCTTTCCCATAACTTCGTACAGGCCATTCCAACCGCCGATCCGGCCTACCCCGCTTTCCTTGAGAATGTGCTGCGCAGATACAAGCCCGATCTCGTTCTTCCTTGCATCGAGCAGGATGTAGCGCGATTTGATGGTTTGCGCAGCCTTTTCTCCGACCTTGGCATTGCCTGTTGCTTGAACGCCCGGGAACTGATCGCACTCGCGAATGACAAATGGCGCTTCCATGAAGCCGAGCGAGCAAACGGCCTGCCGTCTATTGAGAGCTCACCTTCCTCAGACTTCGATGAGCTGGTTTCGAAGCTTGGCCTCCCCTTCCTCTTAAAACCACGGCAAAGCTATGCGGGGAAAGGCATCGTCGAAATCTCCTCCAGAGCGCAATTTGAGAACCACCAGTCTCGCATGGGGAAGACTCTTTTTGCGCAACGGATCGTCGGCAGCAAAGAAGAAGAATACACCGTCGGCCTATTTGGCAGCGGGAGTGGCTCCTTCTGCGCTCAGATCCAGATGCGGCGTATTCTGAGCAGCGAGGGCGCGACACAAAAAGCCTGGGTCGTCAATGAAGAGACGTTGACCGATCGTCTCGCGGCTCTCTGTGCCGTCTTCAAACCGCTCGGCCCGACCAACCTGCAGTTCCGCCGTGAGGGCGATCTCTGGCACCTACTGGAAATCAACCCGCGAATCTCGTCGGCAGCCTCCTTGCGTGCTGCATTCGGCTATAACGATGCAGAGCAGGCGTTGAAGTACTATGTTCACGGCGAAATGCCGGAACAGCCGCATATACGCGGCGGCCGTGCTATCCGTTACATCGAGGACCATATCGAATTCGATGATCGCACTTATTTCTGATATCCATGGCAACGCAGTTGCATTGCGTGCGGTGCTTCGCGAGATCGACGCATTAGGCGTTCAGCATATCATATGCCTTGGTGACATCGCGGGCTATGGCCCACAGGTCAACGAGTGCTGCGAGACGCTGATCGCGCGAAACATCCCGACACTTATCGGCAATCACGACCATTATCTCGCTTTTAATGAGCCCTGCCCGCGCTCCGTGTCGGCAAATACCTGCCTCGACTATCAGCATCGTGTCGTCAAGCCGGAATACAAAAAATGGCTTGGGGAGAACCCGACGCATCTCGACCTTCCGCCGGATATTCGCATGGTTCACGGCGGGTGGAACGATCCCATCGACGAATACCTTTACGAGCTGTGGCCCTCTTATTTCGAGCGCCTGGACGGTGTTCGCTTCTTTTCCGGGCATACACATGTTCAAGGCTTTTGGCAGCTGGGCTCGAAGACCTACTGCAACCCCGGCTCGGTGGGACAGCCACGTGACGGAAATCCGGATGCTGCATTTGCCATTCTTGAGGGCGATCGTGTCAATCTTCACCGTGTGGCATATGACGTCGATGAAATGGCCGATGCTTGTCGCCACGCCGGCTATGATGAGCGGCTCTTTATGAATCTCTATCAAGGTACGCGTATCGGTGGTCAGGTCTCGTCCGTGGGTATCGCGCGCGACCGTTGATGGATCACCCGCGGAATCCACATTGACCGTCGAAGGTACCCCTCCTATCGCGACTTACCTTGTGTGAGAGGGATTGAAATCTGGGCCGTCATAGACGGAAGTTTAATTGAAAGACATAGCCATGACGGCATTGCCACCAATCTCGATCCCCTTCACCTACCCGCAGCAAGTCGGCCAAGAAGCCGCAGAGCTCGCTGCCGCGATGGCCTCTTTGCGTCTTTCGGGTGACAACGCTCATACCAAGCGCTGCCAACAGCTCTTGCAACGAAAGCTGGGCGTGCTTGGTGCCCTGATGACCCCGTCGGGAACCGCGGCCCTGGAGCTGGCGGCAATTCTGGCGGACCTGCAGCCGGGCGACGAAGTGATCATGCCTTCCTTCACCTTCTCCTCGACCGCCAATGCCGTGGCGTTGCGTGGCGCAGTCCCCGTTTTTGTCGATATTCGACCCGATACACTCAACCTTGATGAAGAGCGGATAGCAGAGGCGATTACGCCAAAAACGCGGGCAATCTACGTTGTCCACTATGCCGGGGTCCCTTGCGAAATGGACGCCATAAACGCGCTGGCATCACGCCACGGACTTCTGGTGCTTGAGGATGCAGCTCAGGCATTTTTATCGCGTTACCGCGGCCGGCCAGCAGGGACACTCGGCGACATGGCTGCCTTCAGCTTTCACGAAACAAAAAATATCCAATGCGGAGAAGGCGGTGCATTCGTCACCAACAATCCGGGTCTTCTGGCGCGGGCCGAAATCGTGCGGGAAAAAGGCACCAACCGCTCGGCGTTCTTTCGCGGTGAAGTCGACAAATACACATGGGTCGATATCGGATCCTCGCTCCTGCCAAGTGAATTGGCTGCCGCATTCCTCTCCGTTCAACTCGATGACTCCGAACGACTGACATCCAGCAGGCTTGAGCATTGGCAGGCCTATCATGAAGGCCTTCGTTCGCTGGAAGATGCCGGTTTACTTCGGCGACCAATCATCCCTGACCATTGCCAGCATAATGGCCACATCTACCATGTACTCTTGCCGAGCCTTGAAGCGCGTACCGCTTTCATGAAGAATTTGCGCCTCAGGGGCATTCAGACGACGTTCCATTACGTACCGTTGCACAGCGCGCCAGCGGGGAAAAAATATGGGCGATCTGTTGGATCATTGTCTGTAACGTCGGATATCGCAGATCGCCTGGTCAGGTTGCCGCTTTGGTCAAACATGCAGGACCAGACAAATCGCGTGAAGGATGCCATCTTCGATTTTTATGGTGTAGCACAATGACAGATTCAAACGCTCAAGCACCAAACCCAAGCTGGCAGGTCGAAAATCTTGGCCGAGATGTCCGCAGCTATGTCGCGGGCCTGCCGCCGCGCAAAGGAATCTTGCTCGCTGGTGGTGCCGGCACCCGCCTCAATCCCCTCACCAAGGTGACCAGTAAACAGCTTCTGCCAGTTTACGACAAGCCGATGGGCTATTACCCACTCACCACGCTGATGATTTCCGGGATCCGGGAAATATTGGTGATTTCGTCGCCGGAGCCAGCTCACACGTTCAAGGATCTGTTGGGCGACGGCAGCGAATGGGGCATTAAGATCGATTATGCTGTGCAAGAGAAGCCGGCTGGGATCGCACAGGCTTTGCTGATCGCCGAAAGCTGGTTGGACAACCAGGCATGCTGTTTGATTCTAGGCGACAACATATTCTTTGGCGATGGATTGCGGACCATCTTATTGAATGCCGCAACCAGATCCGTCGGAGCAACTGTCTTCGGCTACTGGGTGCGTGATCCACAGCGCTATGGTGTTATCGAATTTGACGCAGCAGGTCGGGTAAACGCGATCAGAGAAAAGCCGACAGATCCAAAATCGAATTACGCCGCCGTCGGCCTTTATTTCTATGACCACCGCGCCAGCTCTCTCGCCCGCAACATCAAACCATCCTCACGCGGCGAGCTCGAAATTACCGATCTGAACCGCTTGTATCTGGAAGAAGGCAATCTGCAGGTCGAACGTCTGGGACGAGGCTTTGCCTGGCTTGACGCTGGCACGCATGAATCGCTTCTCCAAGCGGGAAACTTTGTCCAGATGATCGAGGAGCGGCAGGGCTTGAAGGTGGCATGCCCTGAGGAGGTTGCCTGGCGTATGGGATATATCGACAGCGACCAAATCCGCCGAATCGCCAAGGCCTCCGGACCATCGCAATATGCGGACTATCTGTTGCGCATGTTGGATGAGAGCTTGCCGCCCTCGGTCCTGGTTACGGCATAGATCGGATAGAGCTACCGGATAGAGGAGTGGCCAAAAATGGCGAATGTAAGATTGCGACTGACACCGCGAAACATGACGGATCTGGTTTGGCAGCAATGCCTTGAGAACATCGAGCCGGAGCTGGACACGGTAAAAGCGCGCCTGAAAGAGATCTTCCAGACTTGCGAAACGACCCGCGCGCAAATGGATTACAATACCGGATCAATCACCTTCTCGGCCGCCCTGGCGCTCTATCTCCTTACCCGGCAAATCCAGCCGACCTGCATCTTCGAAGTTGGTACGTTCATTGGCAAGTCGACGCTCGCGATGGCTCTGGCCATCGACCATAACGGCAATGATGGCAGGATTTACACCTGCGACGGCAGCAACGACTTCCATCTGCCGAAAATTTCCAAATGTCAGATCAAGGGGTTCTCAAAAACAACGAGTACCAACGCCCTGGCCGCAGTAACCCAGGCCAATGTCCGGCTTGATATGATGCATATTGATGGGCGTCTCACCGCACAGGATCTCGATCTGATCGAGAAAATCGCCGATCCTCGGATCGTGATTGCGTTGGATGATTTTGAAGGGATGGAAAAGGGTGTGGCGAATCTGTCGATGATCCGCGGTCGGCCATTTTTTGCACAACATGCTTTGATCTACCCGATGTCTCAAACCATGATTGCTCAGTTGGGCTGTCATACAGGTAATACGACCGCCCTTTTATTGCCGATGGGTGGCTTTACCTTCACGTGGCAATAATGGGGATCAGGCTGGGATACTATGGCAACCACGATTGACGATGTCTTGCTGGTTGCCAAAGGCGCCGGCCCGGTTGAGCGACAGAGCTTCACGCAGCTTTTGATCAATTACGCCACCACGGCCGATCTTTCCGATCAGGCCTTGGTGATCATTCTACGCTGCGTCATTTCGGTACAAGCGCGGCTTGCTGGGCAACCGGCGCGCCTTGAGCAGCCTATGCGTAATCGGTTTCTTGCCCATCTGCGTGACCGAGCACAGAAGGACAGCGCCGGCCGTGCCCTGGTGATGAGCCTGGCGATCGAATGCGCCGGCCAGCCGCTTGAGCAGGCCATCTTCGGTATCGCGGCCGACATCCTCGACCCGGCAACGGGCCAGGCAGCGGGAGCGCCATTCGCACTTCACCTGATGAATGCCGCCGGCGTGAAATTCAAGCCATCTGTCTCGTTATTGCAGCGTGTCGCTGACGTGATGGCTGAACGGATGGAAAATTTTGGCGGCATCCTAGCCGGGTTGACATTCCTTGGATTTCAGCGCTCGGAGCCGGTCGAAAGACGAGATCCCATTTTTCAGCACCTAGTTCTGCCGCTGCTGCGGCGCATGGGACAGTCAGGAGTTGCCGATCCGGCATTATTCCTGGAGCAGATCATCTACAATGATCATATCAAGGCGCTCGAGCGGCCGGAGCATCATCGCGACGTTTTTGCTGCGATAGCTGAGCCGCTGCGGAATCTGGGATCTGCACAGGCACAGACGCTCCCGGCGCTAGCAGCACCGGCGCCTGTCGCTCGACCACGTATCGTCTTCCTGCTGCAGAACGGTTATCGCCTCGCCCATGTCGAGGTCTTGCTATATTTCCTGTCAGGCTTAGCACGCTGTAGCGAGCGGCCAATCGATCCTGTGATTTATCTCCTCACGGATGCAGGCCATCGAGAGCTGGCGGCGAGCTGTGAAAAATTGGGCGTCCAGGTAATGGTCTCGGGCCTGCCGGCTAACACGTCATTGACGACACGCTTTGAACGCTGCCGCCGGCAGCTCACCGAGATCAGCGCCGCGGCCGTCGTATTTGTCTCCGTGCCTCTGTATCTTGAATACTTATCCGCATTCAAATTGGCCCCGGTCTCAATCTGGTGGTCGATGAAATTCCCCTTGTCGAGTTTCCCTTTGTTGGATGGCAGGGTTTTCTATCGACTGCTATTCCCGGGCAAGGTCACCATCGACGGGCGCATCTGGCACGGTGGGCCATTGGGGCTTGAAACGCCGCCAGCCCCCAATCCGGACGATGTTGCCCTTATTCGCGCAAAATATGCCGGCGGCCCGATCCTTGGTACCGTTGCACGCGAGGAAAAGATCCGCGAACCGGCCTATCTTGAAGCCGTCGTACGGATCATGAAGGCACATCCCACCGCGTCGTATCTATGGACCGGACGCCAACCACTGGCCGAGATTACCGGGTATTTTACGGCCCATGGAATCGCCGATCGGTGCCATTTTGTCGGCTGGGTTGATCCGGCAGTCTATTGCCGCGTCTTCGATGTATTCCTGGAAACCTTCCCGCTAACCGGTCTGATGTCAGGTTGGGCGATGGCGGCCGGCCAAGCGGTTGCGACCGCTGGGCCACTTGGCTGGCTTGGCACGTACTTCTCTGGCATCGACGACGGCTCCGTCCCGTGCCAACCGAGTGACCGCGCGCGATTGGATGAGGTTTTTGCCAGCATCGTCGGGCGTGTGCCCTGTATCTGGGCGAGAGACGCGGATGAGCTCGTCGCCCTGGTTACGACACTGCTGAGTGACGACGCCCTGCGACGGGATTTTGGCGCTTGCTGTCAGCGCTTTATGGAGCGCTTCCTGGCAGACAGCGCGGGTTCAGCTCTGACTCAGGCTCAGTTTTTTGCCGATATTGTAAAAGACGCAGCCAATCAGCGATCAGGATCATCACTTGCCCTGTAACGTTCCGCCTTGTGGCTGCTCGGTCAGGGCCGATCGGCAGCTCCAAAGCTCTTCATCAATGTCGTCGCCTTTTCACCGACACTGAAAAGCAGATCTATGACCGAAACCGCATGGTCAAATGGTGGATGGACCTGCGGATATTCCGGATATCCGCTGTAGTCCATATAGATCAGGTCAATGCCGGCGGCGGTGAATTTCTCTGCCTCGATATAATCCTGCGCCGCAGGTCCAGAGACATAGGCGGTCGCGCCGGCGGCTTGGCATAACGCGATCACGCGGTCGGTTTTCGAACCGTTCACGGTGTAATCCCGCGACCATGTCAGGGATGTGTCGACACCCAACAATCCACCAAGCCCCTTCAGAAAAGTCATATTGACCAGGCTCAGCCGCTCTTCCTTCGCTGCCGCCGCGTATAACGCTTCAACTTTGGGAGCGAAGCTCGTGAAGAAAGGCGCCATCGCGTAATGCGTCTGCCAGCTGCGCCAATGCTTTTCAGCCCAGCTGCGATCGGCGATCTCAACTTCGTCGATTGCCTGCCCGAAACGCCCGCCGGTGGCGACCGGAATGGTCAGCCAAACCGGTCCTTTCGGCGTCTTGATCCTGTTGCGGTTACGCCAGCTGTTCTTGGTGAATTGCGCATCGTCATAGACGATGAACTCATCCACCATATTGATGATGTCGAAATACCCTTTCCAGGGAATGTAGTTCGACTGGATGATAGCGATCTTCTTCGACCGGCCACCGGTGGGCTGTGCTGTCATGCCGGGCCAACCTTTACATCCTGTCCCAAACGATCCGGTCGGTAACCTCGCTCCATCACCTGCCGCCACCAGGCTTCGTTGCCCAGATACCATTCGACGGTTTGGCGCAGCCCCTGCTCGAACTCGACCGACGGCTGCCAGCCAAGTTCGCGGCTAACCTTGGCCGCATCAATGGCATAGCGGTGGTCATGGCCGGGCCGGTCGGTCACAAAAGTGATCAGGTCTTCATAGCGGCCGCCCCGACGCGGCCGCAAATCATCAAGGATGCGGCAGATGGTGCGGACGACGTCGATATTGCGACGCTCACCATGTCCCCCGACATTATACTTCTCGCCAATCCGCCCATGGCCGCCGATGCGCAGCAACGCGTCGATATGATCTTCGACAAACAGCCAGTCGCGTATGTTCGTGCCGGCACCATAAACCGGCAAGGTTTCACCCTGCAGTGCCCTGATCAGGCAGTGAGGAATGAGCTTTTCGGGAAACTGGTAGGGCCCGTAATTATTGGAGCAGTTGCTGATGATGACCGGCAGGCCATAGGTCACATGCCAGGCACGCGCCAACAGATCGGCCGCCGCCTTGCTCGCGGCATAGGGCGAGTTCGGCTGATAGGCGGTTTCCTCGGTGAAGGCTCCCTCATCCCCGAGCGTGCCATAGACCTCGTCGGTTGAAACATGAACAAAGCGAAAAGCATCACGTGCGGCCTTGGGCAGTCCGCGCCAGTGATCCAAGGCGGCCGACAAAAGGCGCTGGGTACCGACCACATTGGTCTGGATGAAGGCATCAGGTCCGTCGATCGACCGATCGACATGCGATTCCGCCGCCAGATGGAAAATGACGTCCGGGCGAAAGTCGGCAAATAGCTGTTTCAAAGCTGGCCCGTCGCAGATGTCGACCGTCGCCAGGCGATAATTGGGCTGGTTACTGATCGGCGCCAGGGAATCCAGATTGGCCGCATAGGTCAGTCGGTCCACATTCAGGACTTCACAGCCTGCTGCCCGGACCAGACGTCTGCAGAGCGCGGAACCAATGAAGCCGGCCCCCCCGGTGACCATTATCCGACCCTGCAGCATTTTCCCCTCAAGAATTGTACTTCTATAGGTCAAGCAATAGCCGGGCCAGCCCTGATCCTGCCGGCCGGAAAACGTCCGGCAATTCCTGCCCGCCGCCAAACGGCACCCGGCAACAACCTCTTTAAGGCCGCCTTTCGCACCCGCCGTCAAGATTTATCTTATTGGAAAATCTATATTTTTCCAGCGACAGCTACTTGGCCCGACAATTGCTTAATTCTGCCTCAACCAACCCTCTCTTTAGCGCGCGAGGACAGAATGAGCATTCTTGGAGCGATGTACACGGCAGTCAGTGGCCTCAACGCTCAATCCCAGGCGATGGGCGCGATTTCCGACAACATCGCGAACTCGCAGACCACCGGTTACAAGAAGGTGGATACGCGGTTCGGTGATCTGGTGACCGTCGCCAATTCCAGCACCTACCAGCCGGGCGGCGTTATCGCTTCGCCGTTCTATGCCAATGGCCTGCAAGGCAGCATCACCCAGACCCAGGACAACACCAATCTCGCCCTCAGCGGCAATGGCTTCTTCGTGGTCAGCAAGCCGACCACCGTTACCGCCACCGGCACCTCATTCAACGCGCTCAATTATTATACCCGTGCCGGCGACTTCAACGTCAACCGCGACGGCTACCTCGTCAATGGCACCGGCTACTATCTTGATGGCTGGCCGGTTGACCAGACCACCGGCGCCCCCAATACCGCCGCGCTGGCGCCGATCCAGATCACCCAGTTGATCGACCAGCCGACGCCAACCAGCGAAATCGACTTCGTCGGCAATCTGCCGGCGAACTCGACTGTCAATCCGACTCCGGCTTTGGCGCCCAATAACATCCAGGTTTTTGACTCCCTGGGTAACCCGCATACCGTTTCGCTGGTCTGGACCAAGCGCGCGGACAATCTGTGGAAGCTCGACATCCAGGCCCCTGGCAGCAGTCAGGATCCGGTCGCCGGCACCATCGTCGGCGTCAATGACCAGGCGATCACGGCACCGGCCGTGGTGACCCCGAACACCGCGCCTGGTGCGCAGGTCGATACCGTCACTGTGCCGGCCATGGCAGCGGGCCAGACGGTTACCTACACGATCGGCGCCACCCCTATCGTCGTGACGGCACCGGCCGGCGGCTATAGCAGCGCCCAGGCGGCAGCGGCCGTGGTTGCCGCCATCAATAGCGATCCGACCCTGTCGGCACAGGTGACCGCCGGCAATATCAGCAGCGTCGGTGGCACCGCCGAAGTTGACACCGTGACCATTCCGGCTGGCGGTCTGACGGCCGGCCAGACGGTCAGCGTGACTGTCAACGGCACCACCGTGACCTATACGGCAGCCGGCGTGGAAACGGCGGCAACCGTTTCCGCCAACCTGCAGGCGGCGATCGCCGCCAATCCGACCGTCGCCGCGCTGGTCACCCCGGCCGACCTCGGTGGTTCGGTCAGCTTGACGGCCAATAGCGCGGGCAACGCCTTTGTCGCCACCGTCGGCGGTACCGGTGGCGCCACCATCGCCGTCACCACCGCGAACGTGCCCGGCAACGGCACCTTCCAGGTGACGTCTGATACCCCGGGCACGCCGTTCACGGCGACGGTGGGCGGTACCGCAGGTGCCGGTTCCGTCACCACGACACCGAACGTCTCGCCGGTCGCCCAGGTCGATGCGGTGACGCTGTCCGGTACGGTCGGGCCGCAGGAAGTCGGCGATACCTGGACCATCACCGTCGGCTCCACCCAGGTCAGCTACGTCAATAACGGCACGGAAACCACCCTCACAGATGTGGCGAACGGTCTCGCCGCGCTGATCAACGCCAATCCGTCGATCGGCGTTGATGCCACTGTCGCAGGCGGCACCATTAACCTCGTCGCCCGCAAGGCTGGTACGCCCTTCGCGGCAGCCGCCAGCGCCACCAACGGCACCACCCCAGGCTTCATCGACGTGCAGTTCGGCACCACGCCGGCAACAGCCGGCAAGCTGGTCCAGATCAACAACGCCTACAACCTCTCGGGCGATGCGCAGGTCCCGACCTCGCAGAACCCGAACGATCCCGCGGTCATCACCTTTACTGTCGATTACGGCACCGGCCCGCAGACGGTGAAACTGAACCTCGGCTCGTTCCAGACCAATGACGGCCTGACCCAGTATGACTCCAGCGCCAGCGGCACGCCGACCATCGACGTGCAGCGCCTGACGCAGGACGGCGTCCCCCAGGGCCTGCTGAAGGACGTCAATATCCGCAACGACGGCAGCGTCGACATCACCTATGACAACGGCCGTACCCGCACCTACTTCAAGGTGCCGGTGGCCCAGTTCTCCGACGTCTCCGCGCTGCAGCGGGAAGACGGCCAGGCCTTCACCGAGACCTTCGACAGCGGCACGGCACGCGTCTCGGCCGCCGGCGATAATGGCTCGGCAACGATCCGCGGCAGCTCGCTGGAAGACTCGAACGTCGATATCGCCGAGGAATTCTCGAAGATGATCGTCACGCAGCGGGCCTATTCGGCGAATACCCGCGTCATTACCACCGCCGACGAAATGCTGCAGGACGTCCTGGCGATCAAGCGCTAACACGATTAACGGGCTCGGAAGATAAGCATGTCTCTGACTAGCGCCCTCAATACTGCGATCGCATCGCTGCAGGTCAATCAATCGGCCATCTCGCTGCTATCGTCCAACGTCGCCCATGCCAATGATCCGAACTACACCAAGAAGACGCTGGCGACCGAAAGCCTCTATAACGGTCCCAACCAGCCGGGTGGGATCACCGTTGCCGGCTATGCCAATGCCGTCAACGAGGCCATGCGCAAGCAATACGAGGCCTTGACGGCGCAAAGCAGCACCACCAGCACGACAAGCGATTACCTCTCGCGGGTCCAGAACATCCTCGGCAGCAGCACGGATTCCGCTTCCCTGCCCTCACTGCTGTCGGATTTCACCGCCGCCTGGCAGCAATACCAGGCCAATCCGGACAGTGCCACGGCCCAGCAGCAGGTCGTCAGCCTCGGCCAGCGTTTCGCCGCCTCTGTCAACGACGCGGCGACGCAGATCGACAGCCTCGACAATGATGTCAAGAACGACACTGACAACAGCGTCAAAAGCCTCAATGACCTGCTGGAGCAGGTTTACAACATCAATGTCCAGCTGAAGGGCACCAGTGCCAATGACGCCGGCCGCGGCACCCTGATCGACCAGCGCGATGCCTTGGTACGCCAGGTCGCGCAGCTGGTTGACGTCCGGACCATCGAACGCAGCGACGGTACCGTCAGCCTGTTCACCACCGGCGGCATGTCGCTGCTCGATGGCGCGCCCCGCAAGTTCTCCTTCGACGGCACCAATGTCATCGACGTTGAATCCAACCAGGTCGTCAGCAGCCAGATCCGCGACGGTCAGCTACGGGCTGAGCTGGATTTCCGGATGGACAATTCCAGCCTGAACCAGCCGGCCAGCAGCAATCCCGGGACCGAAGTCATCCGCAAGCTGAAGTCGCAGCTTGACCTCATCGCCTCGGCCTTTACCTCGACTACCGGCAATCCCGCGACCTTCGCCTCGGCCTATAACGGGGCGACGGCGTCACAGCGGGTCACCTCGACTTTCGCCACGACCGTCAAGGCCACCGCGACGAGCGCGCAGTCGACCACCGTGTCGCTGTCCGGCACGATGCAGGCGGG
>DATMUQ010000339.1:0-14162 GCA_035563795.1 Terriglobales bacterium
CCTGGCTGGGCGGCGATGCGATCGGCCCAGGAATTGATGCGCGGGAACTGGCTGCGATCGATCCCCGTCGGCTCGTCATAGAAGATGTAGCCGGCCAGTGAGAGATCGGCGATGGTGAGGCGGTCGCCCAGAATGAACAGGCGATCGGCGAGATGGCTTTCAAGCAGGCCGAAGGCGGTCATGGCGCGGCCGCGCAAAAATTCCGTGACCGGCGTCTCGCCGCTTTTCTGCAGTCCCACCAGGAAGCGCAGGGTGGCGAAATAGCTGGTGAATTTGTGATTGTCGAACAGCATCCAGCGCAGGATCTCCAGCCGTTCTTCCTCGCTGCGCGGACCGAATTTGCCGGTGCGTTCGGCGAGATAGGTGAGGATGACGCCGCTTTGCGTCAGCTTTTTCTCGCCCCGCGCCTTGTCCCGATGCACCAGCACCGGCACCTCGCCGAGCTCATTCATGTCGCGGCGGAAGCTCTCTTCGCGCGTGGCGCCGTGGAAGTAATCGACCCAGACCGGTTCCCAGTCGCATCCCGCCAGTTGCAGCATCAAGGCGGCCTTATAGGAATTGCCGGATTCCTTCATGCAATAGAGTTGGTATTCCGCCATGTCTTCCCCCGATGTCGTTCGTCGCCCGGTTGTCGTTCTCGGCAACCGATGAGGCCGCGGCTTAGAGCAGCGGCCCCATGCTATCGGCTGGCAACCGCGCCTGGCGAGCGGTGGATGCGCATCGGATTCCTGCATTTCTGCAGGTCTGTAGGAAGGCGCCTCAACCGGTGAAATTGGCCATGGCGACAGGATCGTCAGTCGGGAAGGCGTTGGCCAGGGCTGGGTTGAGACGGGTCGCCGACACGAAATGCAGCACCGCGAGCAGGGTCAACATGACCAGGCCACCGGCGAAGACGCCGCCCGCGGATTTGGCAACCGTGGCCGTCGATACCGGCTGATCGTGTGTGGCTGCTGCTCCCGTCGTTGTTGACGGCAACGGGCGCGGCGGGTTCTCGACATATTGCGCCCGGCCCTGGCCGAAGGACCAGTCGTCGAGGCCGTTCTCGGTCAGCACGATCAGGACGTCATTGGCCGGCAGACCGGGACTGACCGTCAGCTTCTCCGCCACCCGGCGGTAGAAATCCTGCTTCATCGCCGTGCTGCGGCCATGACGCAGGAACACTTGGATGAAGACCGCCTCGTCGCTGCGATGGATGCCGAGGAACTGGTTGTCATAGATGAGGCCGTCGGTGGTCTGCTCAGTGACAATCTGGAAACGGTCATCGGCCGGCACATTTAGGGTTTCCACCAGGGCGGCATGGACGCTATCGGCGATGGCCCGGCGATAGGCCTGGGGCTTGCCGGCGGCATGGGTGATACGAACCAAGGGCATGATCGGCTCCTTCACTGGGATTTCGCCGCCCTCCCGCCAAGGCGGGACAACAGCACCTGAAATCAATCTGGTTCTTGCAAATAATTTTGAAAAATTGATAATTCCGAACATATAGTTTTGAATATACAAAGTGTCTCGGAGGTGGGCATGCCCGCCAATCTCGATCTCGACATCTTGCGGACCCTGGCCACCGGCATGGATCTCGGCAGTTTCGCCAAGGCGGCCGAGCGGCTGGGCCGTTCGCAATCGGCAATCAGCCTGCAGCTCCGCAAATTGGAGGAGCAGCTCGGCGTCGAGCTGCTGCGCAAGCAGGGGAGGAACCTGATACTGACCGAAGCGGGTGAGGTGATGCTGGGCTATGCCCGGCGGCTGCTGGCGCTCAATGACGAGGCCCTGGCGGCGGTACGTGGTCCCCGCGTCAGCGGCAGTCTGCGCTTCGGCCTGCCGCAGGATTTCGCCGAGACCTGGTTCCCCACCACGCTGGCGCAGTTCAGCCGCGCTTATCCGCAGACCCAGATCGCCGTTACGGTCGGGCGCAATGCCGAGCTGCTGGAGCGGCTGGACCAGGGTGAGCTCGATCTCATCCTCATCCTCTCGCATGACCTCGACCGACCAAAGACGGTGCCGATCCTCAACCTGCCGATGGCCTGGATCGGTTCGCGCGATCCCGATGCCGTCTTGTTGCCGACGGAGATGCGCGCCTCCGGTGTCAAGCTGGTGATGTTCGAAGCGCCCTGCGTGTTCCGGCGGGCGGCGATGGCGGCACTGGACAGTGCCGATCTTGCGGGTCGCGTGGTTTTCACCAGCCCGAGCCTCTCCGGACTCTGGGCAGCGGTGGCGGCCGGCATCGGCGTCACTTTGCGCACGGCGATGAGCGCACCACCGACGCTCCGTGTCCTGGGGCCCGAGAGCAGCTTGCCATCGGTGCCCGATATCCCACTGTTGCTGGTGGAAGCGCCGGGTGAGGCAGCAGGACCGCTACAGCAGCGTTTCAAGGAGATCCTGCTCGAAACCTGCCGCGCTGCGCTTGGGACTGCAGCGAGCGATACGACAGTGCGGCGAAATATCCGCCGAACAGCTTAATCCGAATTATTTGCTTCAGCCTCCGCAACCCAATTGCCGGTTTCGATTTAGCTCCCTACGATCCGGTGCACGGCTGCTTTGGGGGGGCACATAAAATGGTATTCAAACTCGGCTTGGCCGCGCTCGGCCTGGCTTCGCTTTTTCTGATCTCTGGTTGTCAGGCTGGGGCTGGTCTCAGAAGCGGTGACACTACACGATGTGAGAACGCGCGTTATGATTTTGATGCCGATACGCAGCTGCAGGCTTGTGATCGGCTGATTCAATCGGGAGCGGACAACCAGAAAACGCTAGCTGCCGATTATAACAATCGGGGTGGCGCATATCTCGACAAGCATGATTATCAACATGCCCTTCAGGATTTTGACGAATCCATCAAACTGCGCCCAGACTATGCTGAGGCCTATGACGGTCGCGCCATGGCGCGGCGTGGTTTGAACGATTTCGATGCAGCGTTAGCAGATGCAGATGCGGCCGTTCGCAGCAACCCAGACTATGCCAATGCTTATTCAACGCGTGCCAGTATCTTCGTTTTCAAACAGGATAAGGCGCGTGCATTGGCCGATTTCAACAAGGCCATCGAACTGGCATCGAGTGATGGTGAAAAATATAACGACAGATGCTTTGGTTTGGCCCAGCTTGGCGAAAGTGCAGGGGCGATTCCTGATTGCGATCGAGCGGAGAGAATGCTGCCTGGCAACTTGGATCCTCTCGATAGCCGAGGATACGCTCACCAACGTGCGGGAGATATTGATGCCGCGATCACCGATTACACGGCAGCATTGAAGATCGATCCGAAATATGCGCCGTCTCTGTTCAGGCGCGGTGTTGCGTATGCCGACGAAGGCAAGATGGATCTGGCAAAAGCAGATCTGGCAGCGGCGCGTGCCGTCAATCCGCAAATCGATGCGCATATGGTGCTGGAGAAGATCACGCCACCGTCAGGAATGTGACGTCATCAGCTTTGAAGAACCTGTCAGAGAGCGCTAGAGGCGGTCGGACCATCAGCAGCCTCTGTCGTCAGCAACGCCGCCGTATAATGCTCGACCACTGGGAACGGGTCGTAGAAATGATGGAGGAGGGCGCGCCATTGCTGGTAGCGCTCCGACTGGCGGAAATCGACGGTGTGATTCTCCAGCTTCCGCCACCATACCAGCAGCAGATATTTGCCGGGACTTTCGATGCAGTCGCGCAGCTCCAGCCGCACGAAGCCCGGCGTGGCCGCGATCAGCGGCTGCGCCTGGCGCATAGCGGTTTCGAAGTCTTTCTCCTGACCCTGCCTTACCTGCAGGATCGCCTGTTCCAGGATCATGCTCAATTCCACCTCTGAAGCGATCGCCACCGGCTGGCGCGTGTCGAGGTGTCGGCCGGTGGCGAGATCGTGTGCGGCGGGATTAGGGCATGACCGACGGTGGATTTCAAACTGTCAGGTTGACCCCGCTCAGGATCGATGAGGTGGTGCTGCCCGATGAGGTGGCATCGGCACTGGTCGCGGTGGTGCTTGCCTGGATCTGGGCGCCACCACCGCCGCCATGATGATGGTGATGGCCGCCGACCTTGCCGGTCTGTGCGGTCTGCTCGAGACTGCTCAAAGCCTGCTGCGCGCCCTGGATGTCGCCATTCTGCAGATCGCTGCCGACCTGCTGCAGGAATTGCTGGAACGACGTCTGGGTGCTGCTGGTGGTGGCGCTGGACGATTGGCTGGAGGCCGGCAGCTGGCTGGTCAGGCTGTCATAGGCCGATTGCGCGGCGTCGAGATTGCCGGATTTGATCGCCTGGACCAATTGCCGGAAAGCAGCGCCCGGTCCCTGGCCGCGATTCTGGAACTGGGTCGTCCCCACCGAATTGCCGGCATTTACGCTGGATACGCTCATCTTGTTTCTCCTCTGAGCCTCACCCCACGGGAGATCGACAAAAAAGCGGTGCGTTGGCGTTTTGAACCTGAGCCGGCCTTCTGCCGCAGACGGCTCCCTCAAGCCGTCCAGGAACGTTGCGCATCACTGCTGACGCAGTGCCGGCAATCTCTGCCGGTCACCTGCGGTGACTGACCGCTTTCCCGGCATTATCAGCCCGGAAACGATCAAGACGCTGCTTATCAAGCGATAATCATGCCAAGGATAGAACAGATTCCTGTCGTCGCTCTGGCAGTCCTATCACCGCTCTGCGGCCAGAGCCGGATCGTTTTAGTGACGCTGCCCCACCAGCAGGTTGCGGCCGGCACCGATGCCGGCAATGGCCGCACCGGTGGAAAGCAGGACGAACATGATCCCCACCGCGCTCCAGTCGCCGGTCAGGCTGTGCAACGGCCCGACCAGCAGCGGCCCGCAGGCCGCCAAGGTATAGCCGACGCTCTGCGCCATGCTGGAGAGCTGTGCGGCAACATGGGTATCGGGC
The DNA here is from genome assembly GCA_035563795.1 of Terriglobales bacterium. GTDB lineage: Bacteria > Pseudomonadota > Alphaproteobacteria > Dongiales > Dongiaceae > Dongia_B. The sequence continues at coordinate 4,846 of DATMUQ010000339.1, forward strand.
GAGCGCAGGACGATGATGGTGAGGGCGATGGCGATGCTGCTGCCCTGGCCGATACCGAGCAGGATCGCCCAGGGCCAGATCAGGCTGAGCGAGGTGAAGAGCAGGCCGAGGAGGCCGATCAGCGTGATCACCATGGCGAGCACATTCCAGAATCGCTGGTCGTGGCCCCCCAGGGGACTTTTGAAGGTGGCGATGTTGGGGGCGAGCAGGGAGGCGACCACCTGGCAGAGCACGGAAACCGAGACCACCACCCCGGCGGTCACCGGGTCGAGGCCGCGATCGCGCAGGATCGGTACCAGCCAGCCGAAGGTGCAATAAGCGAGCGCCGATTGCAGCCCCATGAACAAGGTCACCTGCCAGGCGAGGAAATCGCGCCACAGATTGGGTCGCTCGACGGCACGGGCGGGCGGCAGTACAGCGCGCTTCGGTAGCTGCGGCAGCCAGAGCAGGATGACGACGAGGACCGGCAGGGTCCAGATTGCCAAAGCGGCTGCCCAGGAATCGCCGAGCAGGGCCTTCAGCGGCAGGGTGGCACCTTCCGCAGCGGCGGCACCGCCACACAGCGCCATGGTATAGAAACCGGTCATCAAGGCGGCCTGCCGGGGGAAATCGCGCTTCACCAGGCCCGGCAGCAGCACGTTGATGACGCCGATCGCGGCACCGACGATGATCGCGCCGCCGATCAGGGCAGATAGATTGCCGAGGCCGCGCAAGGCGGTGCCGCCGGCCAGCACGACGAGCAGGCCCAGGATCGCGCGCTCGCTGCCGAAGCGGCGAGCCAGCAATGGTGCAAAAGGGGCGAAGAGGCCCAGGCACAGGACCGGCAGGGTGGTGAGCAGGCTGCCGCCGGTCGGCGACAGACCGCGATCCTGCATCACTTCCGGCAGGACCGGGGCGAGGCTGGCGAGAGCCGGGCGCAGGTTGAAGGCGATCAGCACCAGGCTGGCCCCGAGCAGGAGCGGATGCGGGTGATGCGCAGCCGGCGGCGCGGGGTCGAGCTCGGCATCGATCAATTCGTCGGCGAGCTGGGGACGATGGCCGGGCTGGGGTGTTGAGCGAGGATCGGGCTGGGTCATGGGTAATGTCTGCGGCAAGGTCTGCGACGGATGGGTTCCGGCATGCGGTTGGAAGGCGGTTGGGGGCCCTGCGACTCGGTGAAACCTGATCGGTCCGGTCCGGGATTGGCTGCGTTCAGGGCCAGCAACCGGCGATAAAGCAGCCGGATGGCAAGATCAACCGGAAAAGCCGAACCTGATGGCGTTTCAATCGCTTGCCGGCCGTGTTGGCTAAGTATCTGAAAGACCGACAATCATAGCCCGGTAGGTTGGAAAAGGTTAACAAGCGTCAAGTTGTGTAAACAGCAAAATCACGCGTTTTCAATAGATTGCTCAAAATAGCTATTGTTTTGCTTTTAATAATCAGCTTAACTTAACACTGAGATGTAAGGACGTGGATTTTCGGTCGGCATGCGGTTGACGTTGAGCCGGCGCGGCGAGGTCCGATTAACTATTTGCCTCGCCTGAACGCCCGCGCAGCTGGGGGGCGGCCTTGATGGCAGCGGAGCAAACCGACGTCCAGTCGCTACTGGCACTGGCGCGGGAGAAATCAGAACAGGCACGCAGTCACCTCTTCGAGGTGATGGGTGACATGTTCATGGACCAGGCGCGGATCCTGACGACCCAGGAACGCTCGCTGATGGTCGACATCCTGGAAAAGCTCATCACCGAAGTTTCCCATGATATCCGCACCCGGCTGTCGCAGCGCGTGGCATCGGCGGCGAACCTGCCGCGTGAGCTGGCGGTGCTGCTGGCCAATGACGATATCGATGTGGCGGCGCCCATCCTGATGCAATGTGCTGCGCTGCAGCAAATCGATCTCATCGAGGTCATCCACCAGCGCTCGCGCCAGCATATGCTGGCGATCGCCATGCGCCGGGATTTGTCGCTGCAGGTCTCCGATGCGCTGGTCGATAGCGGCGATGTCGATGTCATCCGCACCCTGCTGGAAAACCACGACGCGCAGATCTCGGCGGCGACCCTGGCTTATATCGTCGAGCAGTCGAAGACGATCGACGATTTCCAGGGGCCGCTGGTGCGCCGCCATGACCTGCCGCGAGAGCTCGCGGTCAAGATGTGCTACTGGGTCTCGGCCGCCTTGCGCCTCTTCATCCTCGACAAGTTCCATGTCGATGCCAATGAGCTCGACGAGCTGATCGAGCCGGCTTTGCAGGCCGAGGTCAAGCATACCCAGGAGGACACCACCGATCCCTCCGATGCCGCCATGCTGCTGGCCCGGGAACTGCACCGCAAGGGGCAGTTGACCTCGAAGATCATTATCCAGGCGTTGCGGCGAGGCGAAGTGGCGCTGTTCGAGGCGATGATGAGCGAGCTTGCCCAGCTCCGCATCCCGCTGGTGCGCCGGCTGCTCTATGAGGGCGGTGGCGAGGGGCTTGCCATCACGGCGCGCTCGGTCGGCCTTCTCCGCGAGGAATTCGCGACGATCTTTCTGCTGAGCCGCAAGACCCGGCCCGGCGTGACCACGACCGATCCGACCAGCCTCGGCTCGGCTTTGTCTTTTTTCGACAAGCTTAATCCTGAAAATGCAAGACAGGTGATTTCCAGATGGCAGCGCGACCCCAACTACCTGTTCGCGATCATGCAGGTCGAGGATTCGACCAGACCGACGAACAGCGGCCCGCCCAGTACGGTGCCGCCGAGCCCGGTACCGCCGAGCGCGCCTTCACCGGCCGGTCCGCCATCGACACCAGTCCCGCGCCTGCGACACGCGAACAGCCGGGATTAGGCCGGCCCTCGGCTATTGTCACGGACTGGCATCCGGTCCGTGACGCCCAGCCATCGCCGGAACAGCTGCGTGACATCTTCCATCGCGAGCTGCTGGATTTCGGCCCGGCGCTGTATCTGGCTGACCGCGATGGCATCGTGCGCTGGTGCAACGTCGCTTTCCGTCGCATCGTCGAGATGCCGATCGAAGGCGGCCAGCTGATGGAGCTGATGCGCTTCCGCGACATCGCCGAGGAGATCGACCAGAACCGCGCCACCGTTTACCGCGAGCAGCGGGTGAAGACCGGCGGGGCGGTGCATTTCCTGCGCTCGCGCCATGTGCCGCTGTTCGACAGCGCCGGCGACCTGACCGGCTTCGGCGGCCTGCTCAATCTCTTCGCCGAGAACACCATCGGCGTCGAGGAAAGCAGCGTCATCGCCGACCGCTATGCCGATTTCCTGCGCCTGACCGCCGACTGGGTCTGGGAGACCGATGCCCAGCTCAATTTCATCATGGTGTCGCAGCGGGTGATGAATGCCATCGGCCGGGCGCCGCAGGAGCTGATCGGCACCAATCTGATGTCGCTCTGTGCCTCGGCCAACCGGGCCAGCGAGGTGAAGCGCCGCTTCGACCGCCTGTCGCCGTTCCGCGAGCAGGTCTTCGAGATGTTCGACAGCGAGGGCCGCACCAAGACCTTCCTGCTCAGCGCCGTGCCGGTCTTCGAGCGGCGTGACGGCTCGCTGCAGGGCTATCGCGGTGCCGCCACCGACGTGACCGAGCTCAACCGCCGCGAGAACGGCTTGCGCGCCGCCAAGGAAGCGGCCGATGTCGCCAATATGGCGAAGACCCAGTTCCTCGCCAATATGAGCCATGAATTGCGTACCCCGCTCAATGCCATCATCGGCTTCTCCGATGTCATGCGCATGGAAATGGTGGGACCGGTCGGCAATCCGCAATACCGCACCTATGTGGCGGACATCCACAGCAGTGCCTTGCATCTCCTCGGCATCATCAATGACGTGCTCGACGTCTCGCGCATCGAGGCAGGCAAGGTCCAGTTGATGGAAGGCATCGTCAATCTCGAGGAGATCTTCGATTCGGTGCTGCGCCTGGTGCGCGAGCGCCAGACGGAGGCCGGCCTGTCGCTGACCACCAGCCTGCCGCCGCGGCCGCCGCGCCTCAATGCCGATAAACGCAAATTGAAGCAAATTCTCATCAACCTGATCGGCAATGCCATCAAGTTCACGCCGAGCGGCGGCGCGGTGACGCTCTCCGCCCAGGTGCTGGAAGATGGCAGCCTGGAGATCGTCATCGCCGATAACGGCATCGGCATCGCCGCCGAGGATATCGAGCGTGTGCTGCAGCCCTTCGTACAGGCCGATTCCGCGCTCCACCGCAAGTTCGATGGTGCCGGCCTCGGCCTGCCCTTGTCGCGCGGCCTTGCCCGCCTGCATGGCGGCGAACTGACCCTGGAGAGCCAGATCGGCCGCGGCACGCGCGCCATCGTCGCGCTGCCACCCGAGCGTGTCATCGACGGTCCGCAGCTGACGCCGGTGAAATAACCCGGGATAGCTCCATCCTGATAGATGCCAGTATCGGTGAAAGCCGGTGCTGGCATCGATCGGTGCCAGCACGCCAGACTGAAACCTCCTCGACCGATAAGGCGTCATCGCAGCCGCATCGACCGGCTTGGCGGTGCATGTTAAACTGTCGCCAACGCTTCCTGGATGGGCGAGAGTTGGGCAGATGACAGCAGGCGCGTGCGCATCTTGACGATTGCTCCGGATCTTGACCTTGGCGCTCTACCCGATATCGCCCGCGACCGCAGTCCGGCCGGTCGGGCGCGGCTGTTTGGCTTTCTCACCAATCTGCTGATCGCGCGCTGGGATCGCCTCGCTCCAGGCGAGCGTACGCAACTTGCCGAGCTGATCGCGGTTCTCTGGGCGCGCGGCACGCTGGTCGATCAGCATCGACTGATGACGCATTTTTCCGGCAGTGCGGAAGTTCCGTCGGCGCTGCAGGCGCTCATCGCCCAGCCGGTTGCTGCGGAAAAAGCGGCGATTGAGGTGCCAACTCAGATCGCGTCAACAACGCCTCCTGCTGCCGGGCTTGCGCCGGAAGCGCGGCCCAAGAAGGCATTGCGGATCACGGTCACCCAGCATCCGATCGTGATCCGCCGCAAAAACGCGCCGCCACCGCCAGCGGTAACCGTCGCGCCCGTACTGACCGATACGGCGACCGAGGAAAGGCCGGGCGAAGGACCAGCCAGCGCAGAAGCCGCCGGCCGGGAAAACTCGACTGCGGTGAAACCGACGGAGGCTGAGGACCGCGATGAATTGCCGTCAGTAGACCTTGCCATTCCTTCGATCGATGATGCGCCGGAGCGCAACGGGGCAGGGCCTCGTTCGCCGACAGCAGACTCATCCGGTGAGAAGCTGCCACGCGCCGATATCCCGGGGCATGATGCGCTGCTGGCTTCGACTCTCCTGCGCGCTGCTCCCGGTCACATGCCCGCTCCGTCGGTATCCGATAACATTGTGCCGGCGCTAACTGGCCCACGCGACAACCCGCATCGCCTGACGCCTGAACTGCTCGGCGATATGCTGGCGAGCGGCGACCAGGCGCGGTTCGAGGTGATGCTGGCGAGCCTCGCCGGTATTCGTGCACCCCTCTTGCGGCGCATGCTGCGCGACAGTGGCGATGAAGCCTTCGCCATTCTTGTGCGCAGCATCGGCATGGACGAGGCGAGCTTCGCCGCGCAGTGGCAGGTCTGGCAACAGGGCCAGGCAGAGCTCGGCCGAAACCAGGTGCCTGCCGACCGGTCGCGGCGCAAGCGCATCAGCGCCTTCTTTGCGGCCTTGACCGAGCATCAGATCGGTCGTCTGGTACAGCGCTGGCGCGGCAGCGACGGCCGCGTCTTTGCCGTGTCGACAACATCCTCCTGAGCAAGATCGCCCCATCCATTCCAGGAACCAGCCATGCCTCGCTATTCCGGCTCCTGCCATTGCGGCGCCGTCACTTTCACCATCGATGCCGAGATCACCGAACTCACCACCTGCGACTGCTCGCTCTGCGTCAAGAAGAACGCCTTGATGACGAAAGTGCCGGAAGCGGCGCTGACCATCCTGACCGGTGCCGATCTCCTGTCGCTGTATCAATGGAACACCCGGCGGGCGAAGCATTATTTCTGCTCGCATTGCGGCATCTATACGTTTCATCGCAAGCGGGCGGCGCCGGATCATTTCGGCGTCAACGTGCATTGCCTCAGTGGCTTCGATCCCGCCTCTGTTCCGGTGCGGCGCACCGCGGGTGCCGATATGACAGTGGTGTCAGCTAATCCGCGACCGGAATGGCCCGGGCCACGCACGCCGGGCGAGTCCGCCTGAGGGCGCGCGTTTAGCGGCGGTGGCGCAATTCGCGCAAGGCCCGGTCGATCCCGTCGAGCGAGAGCGGATACATGCGCCCGCCCATCAGCCGGTCAACCAGCTTCAACGAGGCGGTATGCGGCCAGAAGCGGCTGTCGCGCGGATTGATCCAGGCGGCGCGGGGATAATGCCGCAGCAGCCGCTCCATCCAGACCTGGCCTGATTCGGCATTCCAATGCTCGACGCTGCCGCCGGGCTGGGTGATCTCATAGGGCGACATGGTGGCATCGCCGACCAGGATCAGCGACCAGTCCGGCCCGTAGGTGCGCATCACGTCCAGAGTCGGGGTCGTCGCTTCGAAGCGCCGGCGGTTCTCGCGCCACACCCGCTCATAGGGGCAGTTGTGGAAATAGAAGGTCTCGAGATACTTGAACTCGGACTTGGCGGCGCTGAAGAGCTGGGCGGTTTCCTCGATATGGTCATCCATCGAGCCGCCGATATCGAGCAGCAGCAGCACCTTCACCTTGTTGCGCCGTTCGGGGCGCAATTGCAGATCGAGCGATCCGCCATTGCGCGCCGTGGCGCCGATGGTGCCGTTGAGGTCGAGCTCGCTCGCTTCACCTTCCCGGCCCCAGCGCCGCAATCGCCGCAATGCGAGCTTGATTGCCCTGGTACCGAGTTCGACCTCGCTGTCGAGGTCGCGGAACTCGCGCTTGTCCCAGACCTTCACGGCGCGGCGATGGCGCGATTCCTTCTGGCCGATGCGGACACCTTCGGGATTGTAGCCATAGGCGCCGAAGGGCGAAGTTCCGGCTGTGCCGATCCACTTGTTGCCGCCCTGATGCCGGCCCTTCTGCTCCTCGAGGCGCTGCTTCAGCGTCTCCATGAGCTTCTCCCAGCCGCCCAGCGCGTCGATTGCCGCCATTTCTTCCGGGCTGAGGAACCGTTCCGCCAGCTTGCGCAGCCATTCCTCCGGGATATCGGTGGTGACATCGCCGCTGATAGCGCTGAGCCCCTTGAAATGGCGGGCGAAGACGCGGTCGAAGCGGTCGATGTGGCGCTCGTCCTTGACCAGACTGGCGCGCGCCAGAAAATAGAAATCCTCGACATCCAGGGTCACCACGCCGACCTTCAAGGCGCCGAGCAGCGTCAGGTACTCAGTCAGAGAAACCGGCACTGATTCTGTGCGCAAAGCCTGGATGAAGCCGGCGAACATCTGGCGAAGTTCCGTCTATTGCCCGCGCCGCGCCATGAAGGCGACGCGTTCGAAGAGATGCACATCCTGTTCGTTCTTCAAGAGCGCGCCATGCAATGGCGGCACCACGACCTTGGGGTCCTTGCTCTTCAGGACTTCCGGCGCGATATCCTCGACCATCAGCAGCTTCAGCCAATCGAGCAGCTCGGAAGTCGCCGGCTTCTTCTTCAGGCCCGGCACCTCGCGGATCTCATAGAACAAAGTCAGGGCTTCGCGCAGCAGATTGGCCTTGATGTCGGGGTAGTGGCTGGCAACGATCCGCTCCATGGTCTCGCGATCGGGGAAGCGGATGTAATGGAAGAAGCAGCGGCGCAGGAAGGCGTCCGGCAGTTCTTTTTCATTGTTCGAGGTGATGATGACGATCGGCCGCTGTTTCGCGGTGATGGTCTCCTTGGTCTCATAGACGAAGAATTCCATGCGATCGAGTTCCTGCAGCAGATCATTGGGAAACTCGATATCCGCCTTGTCGATCTCGTCGATCAGCAGCACTACCGGTTTCTCGCTGGCAAACGCTTCCCAGAGCTTGCCGCGGATGATGTAGTTGCGGATGTCGTGAACTTTTTCCTCGCCCAGTTGGCCGTCGCGCAAACGTGCCACTGCGTCATATTCATAGAAGCCCTGCGCTGCCTTGGTGGTCGATTTGATATGCCACTGAATGAGGTCAAGGCCCAGTGCGGTGGCAATTTCACTCGCCAATACCGTCTTGCCGGTACCCGGCTCCCCCTTCACCAGGAGTGGACGCCCCAGAGTGACGCTGGCATTGACAGCGATCTCCAGATCGCGCGTGGCGATGTAGCGTTCGGTACCGCTGAAAACTTGCGCTGGGCTCATCCGTTCTTGTGACATCAACCTACCTGCATCATCTGTATTGTATTGGCGTGACAATCTTCGCGCCCCTAACATGCGCCCTCATATGCGTCGGCAGTCGCGTCAACATCCGTCACGTGCCTGCCGTATAAGAGGCCAACCATATGTATGGTCTCCGCATCGGGTGAGATGGGCTTGACGGCACCGCAACGGCCATGCGCGACGCTGCACTGCGTCGCAGCATATCGATATCGGTGCCGACGGCAAGCTGACATCCTGGATGCGCATGGCGGGATGAGGTAGCACGAGACACATGAAGCACGCGAAATACAAGATCGGCGACATCGTCAAGCATCGGGTCTTTCCCTTTCGCGGTGTAATTTTCGATGTCGATCCGACCTTCAACAATACTGAGGAATGGTGGCTGTCGATTCCGGCCGAGGTGCGCCCGGCGAAGGACCAGCCCTATTATCACCTGCTGGCGGAAAACGACCGCTCGACCTATATCGCTTATGTGTCGGAACAGAATCTGCAGCCCGACGGCAGCGGGCTTCCTTGTCGTCACCCGATGATCGACGAGTTGTTCGATGACCTGATCGACGGCGCCTATCGGCCCAAGCCGAAGCAGGCTCACTGACCGGCTGGAGTCGGTCGTTTCGCCGGATGGGTGCTTTGGCAATCGCCGGCCACCCGCCTCCGATTATCGGTCCTCAATCATCCCCTCTAAATCGCCCCTCCAAATCATGGCGCGTTCCTCTTGTCGCTTGACCGGAACAAAAAAAGAACATACCATCAGAACAATCAGCGAACATTGAGAGGTAGATCATGCGTGTCATGCGGCAAATCCTCGAAGGTGCGGCTTTCGGTACCTTGATGGCAGTCATCCTCGTCGGTCAGCATCTGCTGCAATAGCGGCAGGCCTGGTTCCAATGCCCGGTGTCCGTAAGGCCCGCCGGTTGTTCCCGGATCAGCTTTCCCAGGAGAGAACAAATCCCCTAATCTGACGGCGGACTGGTCGGAGGAGGGGAATGTGGTGCCATTGGCAGCCATCAAGGATTTTCTGAAATGGGAAGCAGCCGGCAGCATCGTTCTGCTGGCAGCAGCTGTAG
>DATMUQ010000340.1:0-12190 GCA_035563795.1 Terriglobales bacterium
GAGGGGGGAGGGGGCGAACCGCATCCGTTATAAGCGCGGCGAGACGCCTGATTCTGCCACAACTTCAAGCGGCAATAGAGATCGCAGGCGTCAGAGTCGGCAACCGCATTCCCTCCCCCCTCGCGGGGGAGGGTCAGGGAGAGGGGGGAAGCGATGACTGGCAAAGCTTCCGTCTCTTTTCACCAAGACCAAGGCAGATGATATGGAAAAGCGCGCCACTTTCGCCAGCAACCGCACCGGCATCCTGCTGATCCTGCCGCAACTGCTGCTGATCTTCACTTTCTTCTACTGGCCGGCCGGCGAGGCGCTGTATTGGGCCTTCACCTTGCAGCGCCCCTGGGGCGGCGGCAATGAATGGGTTGGCTTCAGCAATTTCCTCGCCATCCTCGGCGACCCGGTCTACTGGCACTCGATCGCTATCAGCATTCTCTTTGCCGTGGCAGCGACCGCCGTCGCCATGGGCATCGCCTTGCTGCTCGCCTTGCTCACTGACCGGCAGATGCGCGGCTACCGGGTCTATAGCAGTGTCCTCGTCTGGCCTTATGCCATCGCCGCCCCGGCCCTCGGCCTCGCCTTCCGCTTTATCCTCGCCCCTGAGGCGGGCTTCCTGGCGAGCTTCAACAAGGCCTGGCCCGGCATCTGGAATCCGGCGCTCGATGGCACCGACGCAATGATCGCCATCATCATCGCCTATTCCTGGAAATATATCGGCTATAACTTCATCTTCTTCCTCGGCGCGCTGCATTCGATTCCGCGCTCACTGCTGGAAGCAGGTGCCATGGACGGTGCCGGCATCATGCGACGCATGCGCGATATCCAGCTGCCGCTGCTCGCCCCCACCCTCTTTTTCCTGATCATCGTCAATCTGACCGACAGCTTCACCGACAGTTTCGGCATCGTCGATATCATGACCAATGGCGGCCCGGCCCGTGCCACGGAACTGATGGTCTACAAGATCTATTTCGACGGCTTCAAAGGCCTCGATTATTCCGGTGCCGCCGCCCAGAGCATCATCTTGATGCTGCTGGTCATTCTTCTCACTGTCGCGCAGTTCCGCTTTGTCGAGCGGCGCATCCATTACAAATAGGTGCGCATATGGTAGAACGCAGTCGCACATTCGATCTCGTCGCCCAGGTGATCCTGTTCCTCGGCCTTGTCGTCGCGCTGATCCCTTTCATCATCGTCGCGATCGCCGCCTCGCATGACCTGCAGACGGTCAATCGCGTGCCGATGCCGATGACGCCGGGCCATGATTTCCTGAAGAATGTGGCGGAAGCCTGGGACCGCGCCGATCTCGGCACCAAGCTCATCAACAGCCTGATCTTCGCCACCGGCGTGGCGCTCGGCAAGGTCCTGATCGCCGCCTTCTCGGCCTTCTCCCTGGTCTTCTTCCGCTATCGCGGCCGCATGGCGATCTTCTGGGCGATCTTCATCACCCTCATGTTGCCGCTGGAAGTGCGCATTGTCCCCACCTATTCGGTGGCCGCCAATGTGCTCAGCCCCTATCAGACCATGCTCGATGTGACCGGCATCACCTGGCTGATCGAGAAGCTCTCCGGCATCCAGATCTCGCTGCAATGGGGGCTTCTTAATTCCTATACCGGCCTCATCGCGCCATTTGTTGCGACAGCTACTGGCACCTTCCTCTATCGCCAGTTCTTCCTGACGCTGCCCGATGAATGGGTGGAGGCGGCCAAGATGGATGGCGCCGGCGCGCTGCATTTCTTCATCGATGTGCTGCTGCCGGTCTCGCGCACAAATATGGTGGCGCTCGGCACCATCATGTTCGTCTGGGCCTGGAACCAGTATCTCTGGCCGCTGCTGGTGACCACCGATCCCAGCCATGCAACGGCGGTGATGGAGCTGAAGGAGCTGATCCCGTCTGCTTATGGCATCCCTGACTGGAACGTCGCCATGGCCGGCACCCTCATCGTCATGCTGCCGCCCCTCATCGTCGTCGTGCTGCTGCAGCGCTGGTTCGTGCGCGGCCTGATCGCGACCGAAAAGTAATCACCTAAAATGAAACGGAAACCGACACCATGAGCCGGATCGTCATTCGCAACGTGCGCAAGACCTATGGCCGTAACGAGATCGTGCAGGGCCTCGATCTCGATATCGAGAATGGCGAATTCGTCGTCGTGCTCGGCCCCTCGGGCTGCGGCAAATCCACCTTGCTCCGCATGATCGCCGGGCTCGAGGAGATCACCAGCGGCGAGATCGAGATCGATGGCCGCGTCGTCAACCGATTGGAACCGCGCGAGCGCGGCTGCGCCATGGTGTTCCAGAATTACGCGCTTTATCCGCATATGACAGTGGCCGAAAACATTGGCTATGGCCTCAAGGTGGCCGGCGTCAAAAAGGACGAGCGCGCTCGGCGCGTCGCCGCCGTTGCCGCCACATTGGGCCTGGGCGAGATGCTCACCCGCAAGCCCGCGGCGCTCTCGGGTGGCCAGCGCCAGCGTGTCGCCATGGGCCGCGCAATGATCCGCGAGCCGCGTGTCTTCCTGTTCGACGAGCCCTTGTCGAATCTCGATGCAAAATTGCGCGCGCAGTTGCGGCTGGAGATCCGCCAGCTGCATCAGCGCCTGAAGACCACCAGCATCTTCGTCACCCATGACCAGACCGAGGCGATGACGCTCGCCGACAAGCTGATCCTGCTCAACAAGGGCCGGATCGAGCAGATGGGCAGCCCGGCCGAGATCTATCATCGGCCGCAAAGCCTGTTTGTCGCCGAATTCATCGGCGCGCCGCCGATGAACATCCTCTCGGCCGAGGTTGGCGACGACCGCTTCCTGCATCTCGGCACCGCCTGGCGCCTGCCGGTCACCCATGAGATCGCCGCTGGCCCGTTGAAGATCGGCTTCCGGCCGGAAGACGTCGCCGTCACCCATCAGCCGATTCCCGGCAGCGCCGCGTTCGACGTCATGCTGGTGGAGGAACTCGGCATGGGACAGCTGGCGCATGGTAAGATCGGCGATCCCACCGGTGGCGCCGATATCGTCGTCCATCTACCGAAGGGCAGCGCGCCGGTTGTCGGCCAGCGCCTCTTCATCTCGGTTCCCGCCCATCACCTGCACGCCTTTGACATTGGCACCGGCAAGCGCCTGGCAACCGACAACATTGTCGCCGAGGACGGCCAGCATCAGGTGATCGGGTTTTCCGGCGGCCGCTGATTGGCATCGACCCGCCTGAGATCAGGCGAGACTGATCAGCGCGGTACCGGCGATGGCGAGGGCGGCACCGCCCCAGGCATAGAGACGCGGCATCTGTCCGCTCCTGATCCACACCATCGGCAGGATGACGATCGGCGTCATCGAGGACAATGTCGAGACGATGCCGACATTCCCGGTCCGCAGGGCGGCGAGCAGCAATGACATGCCGAGGGCGGTCCCGATGAAAGCCGAGGTGATGGCGAGGCCGAAATCCTTCCGCCGGAAGACGGCTGCCTGGCGTCGGATGGCCGGCAGTATCAGCAAGCCCCAGAAAAAGACGACGGCGACGCCGGCCCGTACCGCCATCGCCGCGAAGGGATCGACACCGGAGGCCATGGCCGGCCGGGCGAGCAGGCTGCCCAGCGCCTGACCGAGTGCCGTGACGATACCGAGCGCGATGCCGACCGCCGTGGGATGCGGTGTCGCCGGCGCCGGCGCTTCGATGGGCTCGCCATCCGACAGCGGAATCATCGGTGCCGGGCGGCGCCGGCGCACCCCGATGGCGATGCAAATGCCAGCGAGGATGAGGGCGACACCGAGACCCTGCCGCCAGGTGATCGTTTCGCCGAGGAAGACATAGCCGAGCAGCAATGCGAAAGGCGAAGTCAGCGAAAACAACAGCGCCGTCACCCCGGGGCCCGGCCTTGTAGATCGCTGCGAAGTAGGTGGTGCTCGCCAAAGCGATGCCGCAGATGCCGGACGCCGCGAGACGCCAGACCTGCCAGGCACCGAGCGTCGCCCAGCCGCCCGTCGCCGTCGCGGCGAGCGCGGTAAAGGCAAAGGCCGCGGTGAGCTGCCAGCGTGCCAGCCGCATCAAGGGAACGCGGCCATTCAGCTCGTTGATGAACATCGAGCTGAGGGCAATACAGACGGCCGAAGCCAGAGCGAGTGCTTCCGAGACGAACATATACTGGTTCCCCTGGATGGCATCGCACAATCGTCGCCACCCCTATTGTCATTGGGCCGGAGACCGGTCACCACAGAGACGATCGCGGCTTAGCGCCGGTCCCGTTCGGCCCTTAGCCGACATCTCCTCCGCCACGGTCATATCCCGATTGCGGTCGCTGGATCACGTTATGGGCGCTGGATATCCACTTGCCAAGATTGGGCCAGCTGAAGAGACCGACGCGGATGACAGTGAAGGTGGGCTGCGATCCGCCTTTCATCATGATCCCGATCGCGCGGCCGGGGATGAGGCCACGGGCGGACCCAACGCTGACCGCGGCAATCTCACGCAGCGGAATCACATGGTGGGAAAAGAGCGAGCTATAGGCGATCTCGCGCTCGCCGAGATGCAGCTTCGTCGAGGTCGCCAGCGCCACGATCAGTGCCGCGACGATGCCGATCGCCACAGTAATGACCTCTGGCTTGTCGAGGAGTCTGGAGGCGATACCCGCTGCTGCCAGTCCGGCGAGGAGCGCCTTCATCTCCTCGCATGTGCGCAGTTTTTTCGTCACGTCTCGCACTTTCAAATGGGTGAAATGCCCACCAGTTGAGATTTATCAATGATCTTGTCGAGCGATCCTGCCTTTACTTCTTCAAATGCCCGGCAAATCTCTTCTCCGCCGCCTTCGGGTCATTGACCGCGCCATAGGCGATGCCGCCAGCCATGTCGCCGGGATAAACCTCCTCCAGGCGAAGCTTCAGTCCCTGCACCAGCGAGCGGGCAACATGCATCGCCGGGGTTTTCGGCAGGCCAAGGGCGCGAACGGAATCGGTATCGATGAGCCCCGGCAGCACCGCCAGCACATGGGTACCCTGCTGGCCGAGTTCGCCGCGCAGCGCCTGGGTGAGGCTGAGCAGTGCCGCCTTCGAGGCGCAGAAGGAGCCCATCAGCGGCAGATTGGCCTGGGCATGGCCGGAGATGAGATTGGCGATGGCACCGCCGCCATTGGCACGCAGTAGCGGTGCGAAGGCGCGGCACATGGCGAGCGTACCGAAATAATTCACCTCCATCTCCTGGCGCGCGGCGGAGAGATCGTTGCTGGCGATCAGCGGCGTCAGCAGATTGTCGCCGGCATTGTTGATGAGCAGTGTCACGTCGGGACAGGCGCGGGCAGCCGCCTCGACATCCTCCTGCCGGGTGATGTCGAGCTGCAGGGCGACCAGACGGTCCGGCGCCTTGGCAATTAGCGGCTTCAGGCTGTCGCGGTCGCGGGTGGCGCAATAGATCTTGCCGGCCCCCGCTTGCAGCAGGACCTGCACGATCTCGGCCCCGAGGCCGCGACCCGCACCGCTCACCAGCGCCACGCTGCCCGGCACCGGATCGCGTCCCGTGCCCGGCCGGAAGCGATCGATCTGCGCCTTCGACGGTCCCTGCACCAGGTCCTGGTCATTGGCGAGAATGACGAGCTGGAAGCCCTGGGCGCGGCGATCGGCAGCCATCGCGCCATGCGGTGTGAAGATGCCGATATATTTGCCGGCCGCCAGCGTCGCCGCCTTGATGCGCTCCACCGCCTGCTGGTGCTTGGGGCCGAAATCCGGGAAGGCACCGATCGAGAGGGCGAGATCGAAAGGGCCGATGAAGACCATATCGACGCCGGGCACGGCAGCGATGGCGGCGGCATTCTCCATGCCCTTCGCTGTCTCGATCATCACCGCGACGAAGGTATCCGCATTGGCCTGCGTCACGTAAGAGAGCGCATCGAAGACCGGGCGGACATTGCCGAAGCTGCGCTGACCGCGCGGCGGGTATTTGGCGGCGACCACCGCCGCCTCCGCTTCCTCTGCGGTCTCGACGAAGGGCACGATGACGCCGCGGGCTCCCGCATCAAGCGCGCTGCCGATGGCATAGGGCGTGTTGGCCGAGACGCGGCAGAGCACTGTCGTCAGATGCCGTACATGGCCGATGCCGAGTTCCAAGCTTTCGCGCGTCCACAATCCATGCTGCAGGTCGAAGACCATGGCATCGGGCTTGCCCTGGGCCATGATCTCGGCAATGGCGGGCGACCCCAGGGCCAGCCAGTGACAACCGACACATTGGCCGGCCGCAAGCTGCTGTAGGACGGGATTGGTGGACATGACGGAAACTCCGCTGACGCTCTAATAAGGGATGTTAGCCGGGCAACGATCTTCAGGCGGCCACGATAGGCGAAAGGGCCGGCATCGGTAAGTGGTTGACGAATAACGATGTATTACAGCCAATCTGACACATAAATCATAATTATTACAAATAGTTATTACATAATCCTCATCTAGAATCTTGAAATATGCTGCACGTTACACTAGAATCGGCCCTATGCAGCGATTTGGCCCCGCGGAAACGGGGTCATGCAGCCCTGGCGCCGCAGTGGCAGGCCAGGCAGCGGGGGTCCAGATGAAGCGTCAATCGGCGGTTCTCTTGCTCTTGTTCCAGGTGCTCTTGCTGCCGGCGACCGCGCTTGCCAGGCCGATGGTGAACGCGGCCCATCTCGTTACCGATAGTCAAAAAGCCACATTGGAACTGACGCTGAATGCGGCGCCTGATTTTCACGTCTTCTATCTCGCCAATCCCTATCGTGTGGTGATCGACATGGAGGCGCTGGATTGGCGTGCCGCGGCACCCGGCAAGATGACGGCCAAGGCGCTTGTCACCGGCCTGCGTTATGGCGTGCAAGGCAGCGGTGCCTCGCGGCTGGTGCTCGATCTTGTCGCCCCGGCGCGCATTTCGGACGCGCATTATCGGCGCGATAAATCCGGCGCTACGCATCTCGATATCAGCCTGCAGCAGGTGAGCGCAGCTAATTTCGCTGCCGCCATGAACCAGTATCGCGCGCCGCAAAAGGCCACCGAGGATATTGCAGAGATGTCGACCGCGGCCGGTGGCCAGGCAGGGACCAAGGCCAGCAGGCGAAACAGCACAGAGCAGGCAGCGACCCAAACCACGTCCGCGTCCCAGCTGCAGGCTTCTGCCACCAGCCAAGGCGCCGCTGCGCATCAAGGCACCACAGTCGGGACCACGTCGAAAGAGGTTTATGTTCCCCCGCTACTGACCGACGCCGATACCGCCTTGCGCAGCAATGCCTCGACCACGCAAGGTGATCCCCTGCTCTATCAGAGCCCGGATGGCTATTCCCTGTCCTATATGCATCCGCCCGGCTCCTTCTTCGGCGCCGGAGTCACCGTCGGCATGCAGTTCTAGCTGAGGGCGTTTTCTCAGCGCCGGCAGTCTTTCTCTACCTCATCGCGCTAATTCATTTGCAATCCGGCGAAGCTGCTCGCAGGCTGGTATCTGTACGTCATCGCTGCCCGCTGCTGCCCGGATGAGACGGCAAGCGGTGCAGCCATTTGAGGGAGGCGGCCGATGCCCTATGTACAGCGCAATTCCAAGCTGGAAATCATCGGTCTTTTCGCCAACCCGCAGCCGGGCCTCGCCGAGGAATTCGTCATCGAGGAGCATCCCGAGGTGCAGGCCATCCGCGATGAGATGGGCGCCACCGAATGGCCCTCGCAGATGCCCTCGACCACCGAGGTGCGGCGCATGGAGCGTGAGCAGCATGAGTTGCTGGCCGAAGGTGCCGGCATGGATGCTGCGATCCTGCATTTCCTCAAGGCCTGGAGCAATCTCGAGACCAGCCTCAGCACCCTCCTCTACGAGGCGCTAGATATCCGGCCACGGACTAGCCGCGTCGCTTATGCGATCTATTACAGCATGCCGGGCTTCGAGGCGCGCTTGCGGCTGCTGACGGAAGTCTTCGAGCAGCTCGCAACCGAGCAGATCGAATTGCGCGACTTCCCCGCGATCTGGCAGCGTGTCTGCCGGCAGATGCGGATGTTTCGGGAAACCCGCGATCTGGTCGCTCATGGCGCGCGTATCGTGCTCGCCGTCGATGGACGTAATGCCGTGCGTCTCACCTCGCCGGCGCATGACGCCCGGCGCGCCGGCCGCGCCGATCCGCGTGGCCCGGCTTTCGGCGGCTCGGCCGGCGACATCACCGATGACGCCAACCGCGTCATGGTCCTGCAGGCCGATATCGACCGGATCAATCGCCTCTTCACCCAGCTGCATAATCGCGAGCTCAGCAGTTTCCAGCGGCTCCTGGCTGAATTGCAGCAGGCGGCTGACGCCTAGAATCCAAGCACGCTGTAGCTTGTTGAGCAGAGCCGGCAGAAAGCGAACGGGATAGCGCCCTCAGGCCGGAATCGGGCCGTTCGGGCCGATCCCGGTCATGATCATGGAAACCCGCTCGCCATCGGCAGAAAGCGGCAGGATGAGGATCTGGTAATTCAGGCGCTTTTCCTCGATCCAGGCATCGCGTGTGGCATAAAGCGGCTGGCGCAGCGCTATCATGCGTTCATAGAAGGCGACGGTGATGTCGGTGAGGCGTGGATCCATGTCATCGGCCCAGGAGCCGGTCATCTCCCGCCCCACAACATCCCGCCACCAGGAGCCGACAACACGGAAGCGGAAATAGCGTCCGCCACCGGATGCCCGGGCATAAGCTGGCGCCGGATCGCGTGGATCGGCTTCATAGACTTCCGTCAGGGCAACACGATTGAGCATGAAGGCGAAATCGAGTGGATCGATATCGGAACGGCTCGGAAACGGCCTGTCCTGCCGGCAATGCGACCAATAACTGTGCAAGCGCCGGAGATCGTAATGCTCCGGCAAGCCGGTTTGTCCCGTGGCGGCATTTATCGCGCTTGCGGTTCGCGTCACATCATCCATTCTTGGGCCTTCTCATGCATCCCCATGATGGGCATTGCGACCCAGCTGGTCAACATGGGCATGTTGAGCTTAATCCGGGCAAGATAGGCCGGGTCGCAGACTCGCCCACTCCTTACGTGGCACCCGATCACGCCACTTGCGCGAAATCGACACCGCATTGCGCTCTCGGATCACAACAGTCACGTTCCACGCCGCCTGTGGGGCAGGTTCGCGAATAACGCAACAATAATCCGATTGGTTGTGGCGCGTCTCCTTGATTAACATCAAAGCTATCGACCGGCGGGAAGCTAGTTTAGCCGCGCCCTCGCGGAGATGGGGTGCATGAGGGGAGATCGTTACTTTGACCACGAACATGACGGGCGATGAAAAGCTGCAGGCTTTCATCACCCGTATCGCGGCGCCTGAGCTGGTCGCCATAGCGCGGCATTGGGGAGAAGCGCGCAACGGCAAGCGCATGCCGGCCTGGCGCGATATCGATCCCGTCAAGATCGCGCCCTATCTGCCGATCGTCTGGTCATGGCGCTACGACCGGGAGAACGATACCTTCATCGGCCGCCTGGCCGGTGACGCAATCAATAGGACGTTCGGGAAGTCACTGCGCGGCGCCAGGCTGCAGGACTTCTTCAGCCCGGACGGCTTTCCGAAGGTCTACCAGCGACATATGCGGATCATCGGTGACCCAGCCTTCTCACGCGATCATGGCGCCGTCTTCCACCATGTCGACGGAGTCGGCCTCGGCGAGCGCATCGTCATGCCTTTGGCCGAGGATGGCGAACATGCCGACGGCGTTTTCGGTGCCACCACCTATGACCTGTCGCAGATCGCTCCGGTGAAGGGCGTCAAATACGCCTTCGACAATCTGGAATATCTGCCGGTGTAGGCACCGATGCGGCATTGGAATAGCCGGGCGGGGAAATATCCGAGCCAGGAGGCACTGTCTTCATCTTCACCTGATGCGGCGTCAACCGAGCTCATCGTGATTGATCTGCTGTCGAAACCGTTTTTGCGTTGCCAGCTCTTGCAGGCGCGGTTCGACCAATACATTCACAGTCAGGCAGGCGAATGAAGCACCGAAGAAGCCGAGCGCCCCCCAGACATGAAAGGCGCCAAGGACGATGAACGGGCCCAGAAACCATAGCGGCCGACGTGCCACCTGCCTCAAGGCAGCCAGGACCAGCATCTGACGCACCTCACACGACGAGCGTTAACGGATCACAATCTTACCACAATGGAGGTTGAACAGGAGATACGCGTGCTCCAATGCATGGCAGAAAGCCATTGAAAGAAACGGTATCCTGCAGCGAGCGCGTTGAAGCTGAGCGTCTTAGGGGATTTCATCACGCCGAAGCATGGCGCGCAACCTGTCCCGCTCCTGGCGCTCGCCGGCGAAACGTCCCAAAAGGACATTGGCGGTGGTGAAACCGATCAGGCCAAGGCAGACACCGAGAAGGCCGAGATAGTGCCAGCCAGCGAAGACAAGCAACCAACCGCACACGATGGAAATGAAACGCCCCAACCGCCACATCCTCGGCCCCGTCCAGCGGGCTCCCGGATTAACGCCGATCACACGCTTGACGATGCCCGTATAATGGCGACCCCGACTGGATTCGAACCAGTGACATCCTGCTTAGAAGGCAGGTGCTCTATCCAGCTGAGCTACGGGGTCGTGATCCGGTCTTGGTCGTCCGTAGAGCCCTGGCCTGGATTGCCAGGGACGTCACGGCTTAGTGGGTCCAGCGGCCGACGCGGTCGAACTTGAAATTGTCGGCATAGGCGCGCATCTGCAAACTGCGCTGGGCCGGTTCCTCGATGACATAGGGGATGCCCTGCTTCTCGGCGTAAGCGATGGCTTCTTCCTTGGTCTCGAATTTCAGCCTCACCTGGCGCTGGGTATCGGTCGAACCTGTCCAGCCCATCAGGGGGTCGGCAAAGCGCGCGGCGGCAGGAGCAAAATCCAGCACCCAGTGATGGGTCTGCGCCTTGCCCGACTGCATCGCATTCTTCGCCGGTTGATAGATCCGCGCCTGCATTCTGTTCTCCCATCCCGTCTCGTCAAACCTGGCGGGGACCCCGATCCCCACCTCGCCCGGCATGCTGCCAGGCGGCACTTAACAAACCCACAAAGTGGTCGGGGTGACTGGATTCGAACCAGCGACATCCTGCTCCCAAAGCAGGCACTCTACCGGACTGAGCTACACCCCGAGATGTCGAATGCCGAGCCTTTGAAAATGCTCGACTTTCCGAGGTTTTGTATCCGAGCGCCGGCCGCCTGTAAATGGCTCTTTTCCATGACAGAGATGCCGTCACCCTAGGCTAAGTCGTTGTAAAGCCTGATGATCCAGGACACCTGGTAGATGATATTGACGACCAGGAAGGTGGCCTGGAAGCGCCGGCTGTCCCAGGCCGCCGCGATCACGCAGAGGACCATATAGACCCCGTTGCGAATCGGATATTCGGGACCGAGGCTGGCGAAATAGGTCGTTCCCTTGATCCAGGTGTCGAAGAAATCGACGACATAGATCACCGCGAGGATGCCGAAGAACCAGTGGCGCCGCGAGATGAAGTAATCTTCATAGCCGTCGTAATCATCGATCTTGGCCGGGAACAGCAGCGCACAGAGCAGGTAATAGAGCGTCGCGTAGAAGGTGACGAAGAAATAAAGCTCGAAATTCCAATTGGGTACGTTGCGCAGTTCGAACTGCCACCACCAGAAATGGATCAGGTTGAGCAGGATCGAAAAGACCCAGCCGAGATGCACCCAATAGAGCTTGTCGCGCTTCGGATGCTGGATCAGCCGTGCCAACCCGGTCAGCAGCGAGGTGATGGCAAGGCCGAGGACGATGCCGATCAGGACGCGTACATGCAGGAATTGATCGCTCATTGCCGTACCGTTTTTGCTGGGGTCGTTATCCCCGGGCCAATTTCATCATCGGGCTTTTACCGGCGTAACCAGTCGTGGCATCACAGCGAATATCATCACGACGCCCCCCGATTGTCATGATGGACGCTGCATCCTGACGGTACGCAAGGTTATCGCCAATCCAGCCCTCGCCTTGCGCCCGTTCTAGCGTGATCCCATATTATGCAGCAAGCGCGTGGACCGGCCCGATCCAGCCAGAAACCCTTTAGACCAGGAGACAGTATGTCGGAAAAACTGAGCTGTGGCTCGTTCCAGCCCCTGAATGCCGAGCAGGAACGCGTCCTGAAGCATCACGGCACGGAGCGGCCGGGCTCGAGCCCGCTCAACAAGGAATACCGTACTGGCACCTATCGCTGCGCCGGTTGCGGCACCGAACTGTTCGGCTCCGATACCAAATATGACAGCGGCAGC
>DATMUQ010000341.1:0-2702 GCA_035563795.1 Terriglobales bacterium
GGTGGCGGCACTGGTGACCCAGATCGCGCCGCGCCGCCTGCCCCAAGACGAAGCCGTCGCCGCGATCCACCGTTTCGCGGCCGGTTACAACAAGGACAAGGCCGATGTCATGACCAAGGTCTTTGCCGGCTTGTTCGAGACCCTGAACCAGGAGCGCGCCCAGATCATCCGTGGCATTCGCCACTTCCATGATCGGCAACAGAAGCTGGCCGATCGGATACAGGCCGGCACCAAGGCGCTTGATGACCTGGATCCGAACACCGCCGACCCGAAGGTCGCCGATCAACGTGCGGCCTTGCAGCAGGCGGTCGAATGGGATTCCCGCATTTTTGACGACCGAGAAAGGTTGCTGCCAATCGTCTGCAGCGTGCCCGTCACCATTGAACGGCGGCTTTTCGCCCTCTCCCGCGCCATTGGGACGGAAATCGCTTCCCAATAGCGCTCGCCCCTCCATAACATCGTCAGTGAGCGCGATGACCAGATTGATGTCTTTCTGGCGAACCAGCCGGATGGCGGAATATGACCTGGGTGGCAGGTTACCCATTCCCGCAAACGACACCTTTACTGCCCTTTCAGAAACAAGCTACGGAAGCGGCCAGTTATTGGTACAGCCAGCGGAACGGATGGCCGCTCTCAACCTCAAAACGACGGGAGTGACATGACCCGAGGCCGCACGCTGTCAATCTACCGCAAGAAGCGCGATTTCAAGCAAACATTGGAGCCTAGCGGCGTGAAGCAAATTCCCGCCGGCAAGCGCCTGCGTTTCGTTATCCAGAAACACGATGCACGGCGACTGCATTATGACTTGCGGCTGGAGCTTGATGGCGCGTTCAAATCCTGGGCGGTGACGCGCGGCCCTTCTTTGGATCCGCATGACAAGCGGCTCGCTGTCGAGGTCGAGGATCATCCGCTGGATTATGGCGACTTCGAGGGCACGATCCCGGAGGGCCAATATGGTGGCGGTACGGTCCAGTTATGGGATCGCGGCTATTGGCAACCCGAGGGAGATGAAAAACCCGACCGTGCCCTTGCCAATGGCGATCTGAAATTCACCCTGGATGGCTCCCGCTTGCATGGCAGCTGGGTTCTGGTGCGGATGAAACGGGACCGCCGCGGCGGCAAGCGGACCAACTGGCTGTTGATCAAGCACCAGGACAAATACGCACAAGAGGGCAACGGAGATGCTCTCCTGGCCGAAGACCGTTCCGTGGCGTCCGCTCGCAGCATGGAGGCGATCGCTGCCGGACGTGGCCGGGCACCGACCCCTTTCATGACCAAGAGCGCTAGCAAGAAAGGCCGCAGCGAGACGGCCAGTCACAGCAAGGCGACACTGCAGGTGAAACGGTCCTCTCGCGATCGAACAGGGGATCATCAGGTGGCACAGAAATCCTTGCCATCGACCACGCGACGGAGCAGCCCCGCTGGAAACACTTCCGGGCAGGCAAGAGTCGATGTCTTGGGTGTCGTGATCTCAAATCCGGACAAGGAGCTCTGGCCCAAGGCAGATGGCGATCTACCGATTACAAAGCTCGATCTCGCGTGCTATCTGGAAGCCGTCGGCCCGATCATGATCAAGCATCTTGCCGGTCGCCCCTGCTCTATCTTTCGGGCACCGGATGGCATTGATCATCAGGGCTTTTTGCAACGGCATGCCATGCCCGGAACCTCCAACCTGTTGGGGCGCGTCAAAGTCACCGGTGATCGCAAACCCTATCTGCAGATCGACCGGGTAGAGGGCTTGGTTGCGGCGGCGCAGATTGGCGGTATCGAATTTCACCCGTGGAATTGCAAACCGGGCGAGCCCGATATGCCGGGACGATTGGTGTTCGATCTTGACCCGGGCCCGGATGTGGCATTCGCCGCCATCGTGACTGCTGCCAAGGAGATTCGCGATCGCCTCTCGGCGCAGGACCTCATCAGCTTCTGCAAGACAACCGGTGGCAAGGGACTGCACATCGTCGTCCCCTTTACATCATCACGCGGCAAACCGAGCTGGGACGAGGTAAAGGAATTTGCCCATCAGCTCTGCCGCGACATGGCCGCAGATCACCCCGATCTCTATGTCGTGAAGATGTCGAAGGGCCTGCGCAAGGGACGCATTTTCCTCGATTATCTGCGCAATGACAAAATGGCAACCGCCGTTGCACCGTTATCGCCGCGCGCCCGCGCGGGCGCCACGGTCTCCATGCCCCTCACCTGGTCACAGGTCAAAACCGGCCTCGACCCAAGCCGGTTCACCATCGGAACCGCCCCGGCGCTGCTCGCCAAAAGCAAGGCCTGGGATGACTACTTTGAAATCAGGCAAGCATTGAAGACGACAAGGAAGCGCCGGTGACGCGGTCGTTTAACGCGAATCCATGCCGATCTGCAGCGCTATCCGCAACTGCACGGCTTGCCGTCATCAATTGATTTTATTGGAGAAATGGTGCCGCCGAGTAGAATTGAACTACCGACCCCGTCCTTACCAAGGACGTGCTCTACCACTGAGCTACGGCGGCCTGCCGTGTGAAGCGGCGCGGAACATGCCACGAGCCGCGGGGGAGATCAACCCCGAAATAATACGCCCAAGCGATTGTTTTTAAAGGGCGGTGTGGAAAACTTCCCCTCTTCCCCCCGCCCCCGGGCAGCAAAAAACGCGCCGCCCTGGCTCAGGCGGCGCGAATCAGTGAAATGAACCGGTTAACCTGTTCGCGCAGGATTTC
>DATMUQ010000342.1:0-18604 GCA_035563795.1 Terriglobales bacterium
GTGTAGATATAGGTTGGGGTCGTCGCATAGAAGGTGCCGCCATCAGCCTTCGATGACGCGACAAAGGACATCGCCTTGGCGCCGCTGCCGCCGGTGACGTTCTCGACCACCAGGGTCGAGCCGAGATAGGGCTGCAGATACGGCAGCAGCTCACGCAGATAGACATCGCTGCCACCGCCGGGGCTGGAATGGGTGATGAGCTTGATGACCGGTGCCGGATAAGCATTTGCCGCCTGGGCGGCCGGCATCGGCAAAGTCACCGCAATGAAACTGGAAAAAGCGGCCGCGGCAAAGCCGGCAGCCAGGTGGGTGAGCCTCCACTTCATGGTCGTTTCCTTTGGTTTTTGTTTTTGTCATGCGACATTGTTCCGATCTCTGCCGGTTTGAGCTGTCGCCATTCTTCCCATTGATCGCAGCATGAAGATGTTCGGCAGAAGCGCAGATGCGCCTTTGCCAATCGCCACCATGCCTTTACCGGTTAATCCTGAGAGGCCGCCGGCAGATGATGCGAGATCATCGACCCATCACCCTCTCAACTGGCTTCGGGTACCGCCAGCATTCTGCTTTTGCCGTTTTGCACATGTTCGAACGCCGCCTCGAAGGCAGCGACCGGATCGCGCGTTCTGAGCGCGTCCACGATCTTGCGATGTTCCGCATTGGAGACCATCAGGCCGCCGCCTTGCAGCAGGCCTTGGGCGCGGAACAGATGCAGTTCCTTGATCAATCCCAGATATTCATCGATCAGCCGCTGATTGCCGGCGAATTCCAGGATCGACTGGTGAAATTTCAGGTTGAGCGGATAGTAGCTGTCGAGCGAGCGCGTCGCCGCAGCAGCTTCCATCTGGTCCAGCATGTCGTCGAGCGCTACCAGCTGCGCAGGCGTCATCCGCTCCGCCAACAGCCGGGCTGCGAGCCCAAACAGGGTCGCGCGCACATCATAGAGATCTTCGGCCTGGCGCCGGCTCACCTGCCGCACTAGCACGCCGCGATTGGGGACCAGTTCCAGCAGACCCATCTTGGTCAGCGCCCGGCAGGCCTCGCGGACGGGGCCGCGGCTGACATTGAAACGCTCTGCCAGGGCCTTCTCGTTGAGCCGTTGGCCACCGCGGAACGTCCCGGCGAGGACGAGCCGTTCGATCTCGTGCTGCAACACCGTGGTCAGCGACCGCGATTTCAAAATTTCCAGGTCATTGCTCATGTCAGGACTGTCTTCTGAAAACTGTAAAGTGTCAACACTTTTGAAAAAGAACTGTGAATAAGCTAGACAGCTGACCCGGGCTGTCAAAAATTATCGTTTCACGACAAATAATTAGCGCAGCTACCGACTATCAGGCGAAGCGGCGTGAGGCATCGATCGCGAGTCCCAGGCCGACGCTGCCGAACATGTCGCCGGTGACCGGCTTGGCATTCGGCACATGGGCGAGGATGCGCTCCCGCACGATGGGGATGCCGGTCGAACCGCCGGTCAGGAAGACGGACTGGATCTGCGCCAAAGCGATCCCCGCCGCCTTCGCACAGGCATCGATGGCGATGAGGATGCGCGAGGTATCGCCATGGACGGCGCGCTCGAGATCGCCGCGGCTCACCGGGAGATCGATGATCGGCTCGCTGCGCAGATGCAGATGGGTCTCGGTCGCATCGGACAAGGCGATCTTTGCCTTCTCGACCTCGCCGGCGATCTGATGGCCCTTGCGGTGCGACAGCACATTGATCAGGCGCTTCACCAGTTCAGGGTGATCGACCGAATGAGCAATCGAGCGCAGATAAGACAGGTTCTGCGGCGTGTAGAGGAAGGGGATCTTGTGCCAGGTGGCGAGGTCATGGAAGAGGTGCAGCGGCATCGGCAGCTTCTTCTCGCCGATCAGCGCATTATACCCGAGGGACGGCATCGCCTGGGCGATGCTGAAGCTGCAGTCGAAATCGGTACCGCCGACATGCACGCCGCTGCGGCCGAGGATGTCCTCGTTGCGGTCATGCTGCTTCGCGCGCTCCGGCGACAGGCGCGCAATGACGAAGTCGGAGGTGCCGCCGCCAAGGTCGACGATCAGCGACAGTTCCTCGTGATCCAGCGATTGTTCATAGGCCAAGGCCGCGGCGATCGGCTCCAGCTGCGTCTCGACATGTTTGAATCCCTGCGCCTTGGTGATCTCAATCAATTCCGCCTCGGCGCGCCGATCGGCCTCGTCATCCTCATCGACGAAGCGCACCGGCCGGCCGAGCACCACGCTGTCGAGCTCGCCATTGACACCATGCGCGGCGAGATGATGCTGCGCCGTCGCCTTCACATGGCGCACGAACATGCCGATGATGTTGCGCATGGAGACATGCTTGCGCTGGATCAATGTCGTCTCATTGATCAGCTGGCTGCCAAGCACGCTTTTCAGCGAGCGCAAGAGACGGCCTTCTGCGCCTTCGATATAGGAGGTGACGGCGTCGCGGCCGTAACGGACCTTGTGCTCCTCATAGTCGAAGAACACGGCACTGGGCAGCGTGACCGAGGCGTCTTCCAGCGGGCACAGAACCTCCTTGCCGCCGAGGCTCACCCCCAGCGTCGAATTCGAGGTACCGAAATCCATGCCGCAATATTGCCGTGACATCTCTCAATCCGATCCGATCTCTGTCGCCCGCAATTCTATTATTTGGCTGCAAACCGGCGGCATGATCCGGCCGCGCTGTGAGCAGCGGCCAGGGGGCGCCGGGCTTGACTGTGGTGAAAGGCGGGGCGCTGGATTTAGCCCAGCCCGGCCGTCAACTCAAGCCCTCTATGGCCGTTCATGCCTGCTATGCAGCCTCATCGTTGGGCCATCTGCACCAGCATCTGCACCACCCCCGCCGAACCTAGAACCAGCAAAGGGTTAAGGCCGGGCCTGAGGACGAAAATTGCCGCGGCTGCAAAGGCGATGATCCAGAGCGAGACCTCGCCGGAAGTAGAACTGAGGATGACAAAGGCACTGGTCACCAGGAGGCCGGTGGCAATTGGCGCCAGGCCGCGTTCACAGGCCCGGTGCCAGGCTTGGCCCTGGTGCCGGTTCCAGATCCGCGCCACAAAAAAGGCCAGCAACCCCGCTGGCAGGAACAGCGCCAGGGAGGCAACGACGGCGCCGGGAAAGCCCGCCACCTTCCAGCCGATTAGCGTGACCAGTAGCGAGCCGGGCCCGGGTGCTGCCCGGGAAATACCGAACAGGTCGACGAAATCCGCCTGGCTCATCCAGCCGTGGAACTCGACCACCTGCTTGTTCATATCGGCGATGATGCTCTGTCCACCACCCAGCGAGATCAGCGAGAGCGGCGCGAAGACAGCGATCAATTGCCAGTAGAGATTGTTGCGCATCTCAACGCTCCCGCCAGGCGGCCCAGAGACCGACCGGGATGAGGCAGAGCACCACCGGCAGCATCGGCCAGCGCAACAAACCGATCATCACGAAGATCGCACCGATCATCAGCAGCGGCCAATGGTGCCGGGCCGCAGCCCGACGCGCACTGCGCACCCCAACCGAGAAGGTGAGGCCAATCGCGCCGGCGGCGATGCCTTCCAGCAGGTCATGCACCCAGGGTAGATCGCCGAAGCGATGAAAGATCCCCAGCAGGATGACCACCAGCACCATCGGCGGCAACAGCAGCGCGCCAACCGCGACAAGGCTGCCGACGCCGCCGCGCAGACGCTGGCCGATATAGATGGAGAGGTTGATGACATTGGGGCCGGGCAGGATCTGCTCCATGGTGAGGCCGCCGAGAAACTCGTCCTCCCCCATCCAGCGATAGCGGTCGACCACCTCGCGATAGATCCAGGCCGAGAGGCCGCCGCCGAAACTGGTGAGGCCAATGCGCGCGAAAAGCAGCGTGATCTGCGTCAGCGATACCTGCGGAGCCGCCGCTGTCTGATCGAGTGCTTCCTGGCGATCGGTCATGGCTTCGCCCCGACAAAAACCCAGGCCCCCCGCTGGTAGCGGAGAGCCTGGTTTGTCCGTGACACAGAGACTTGCCGGGAAGGACAGGGATCAACCTTCAGCGGATTGCTCCTTGGCTATGCCCAGGGCTTCGCGCGGCTTACGCTTGGCCCAGGCGGACATGATGATCGAGACGGCGGCACAGAGTAGCAACCCGGCTGCGATCGGACTACGCAGGAAGACCGTAACATCGCCATTCGAAATCGTCATGGCCTGGCGGAAGGATTGCTCCAGCGTATGGCCGAGGATGAGGCCGAACAACAACGGCGCCTTCGGAATGTCGAGCTTGCGGAAAGCGTAACCCAATACGCCGAAGCCGAGTGCCATAAAAAGATCGAAGCTGTCATAGTTGAAGGAATAGACGCCAGCCGAGGCAATGCCGAGGATGATGCAAAGCAGAACTCCAGGCGGCACATAGAGGATGCGGGCAAGCACGCCGACCAGCGGCAGGTTGAGCACCAGCAGCATGGCATTGCCGATATACATGCTGGCGATCAGGCCCCAGACCAGATCCGGATGGGTGTTGAACAACATCGGCCCCGGCTGGATACCATACATGATGAAGGCGCCCATGATGACGGCCGTGGCGCCCGATCCCGGCACGCCGAGCGCCAGGAGATGGACGAAGGCGCCGCAGGTATCGGCATTGGTCGCAGCTTCCGGCGCCGCCACACCTTCGATAGCACCGTGGCCGAACTGCTCCGGATGCTTGGAGACCTTCTTCTCCAGGATGTAGGAGAGCATGGCGGCGATGGTACCGCCGAGACCAGGTGCAGCACCGCAGAAGAAGCCGACCGCCGAGCCGCGGAAGATGGCAGGCCGTGCCCGCCGCCATTCTTCACGGGTGAACCATAGCTTGCCCTGGACCTTGACGGTATGGAGTGTGCCCTCCAGCGTGCCTTCGACCATGCGGCTGACTTCGGCGATGGCGAAGAGGCCGACCACCACGACCAGGAAGTTGACCCGATCCTGCAGCTCAACGAAGCCCATGGTGAAGCGCGGCACGCCGCTTTGCAGATCGATGCCGATGGTCGCCAGCAACAGGCCGAGGAAGGTTGCGAGCAGGCCTTTGGCGAGGGAATCGCCGGTGAGAGCACTGACGGTCGATAGCGCGAAGAAGATCAGGCCGAAATATTCGGTCGAACCGAAATGCAGCGCGATGGCGGCAAGCGGGACGGCGACAAAAGCGAGCGCGGTGACGCCCATGGTGCCGGCGATGAAGGAGCTCACCGCCGCAATGGCCAGCGTGGAGGCCGCCCTTCCCTTGCGTGCCAATGGATAGCCGTCGAGCACGGTCATGACCGCCGCGGCGTCACCGGGCGTATTGAGCAGAATCGCCGTCACCGCGCCACCATACATGCAGCCATAATAGATGCCGGCCAGCATCATCAGGGCTGTCGCCGGGTCCATGCCGAAGGTGACGGGAATGAGCAGCGCGATTCCGGCCGACGGGCCGATGCCGGGCAGATGGCTGATCATCGTGCCAATGAAGGTGCCGATCAGCGTATAGAGGAGATGCGATGGCTGCATCGCCACCGACAGGCCGTGGAGAATTCCGTGCAAGCTATCCATGGTCACGTCCTCCTAGATCGGCAACAGGCCGGTCGGCAGCGGGACGCCGAGACCTTGCGAGAACAGCAGATCGACACAGGCGGTGAAGCCGACGGCGACGGCGAGATTGGTGCGGAGATGGCCGCGATGAAAGAAGCTCAGCAGCCCAAACAGGAAGACCAGGGTCGAGATGATATAGCCAACAGGCTCGAAGGCGCTGTAATAGATCGCGGTCCAGACAATCATCGCGCAGAGAATGCCGACCTGGCGCAGATCGACGCGACGATGGGTCGTCGCTGTTGCTGTCCGACGTTTCTGCCAGGCTTCATAGAGCAGCAGTAAAGCGGATATCAGCAACCCGCAGCCGACAAGGGCGGGAAAGGCCTTGGGCCCCAGGGGATCGCCGATCCGCATCAAAGGCAATGAGGCATCGGCATAAAGATAGACGAGTGCAACGGCGATCACGCAGATCGCGAGCACTACATCCGGCATCGCGGCTTTCATCATTCCTCCCCGACCGCGGCATCCTTGCGGATCCGCTCCAGGCTCAATCGCGGGCGTTGATCGCCCCTTTTTATGAGCTGTTCTGTAGACGCGCCGTTAAGCGCAGGGTCGCGGCCGGCATCCGGAATCAGGCCGTTCCAGAAAGGAATGCCGGCCGCGATGTATCGCTTGATCTTATTCCGTGGCGTAGCGGCCTTCCTTGACGACTTCGGCCAGGGTTCCGTCCGGTGCGCGGAATTTCAGGGCACCCTTGCCGAGCTGCGGGAAAACCTCGCCGCCATAGGCACGGATCTTTTCCGCCGCCACATCCTGGTCCTCCACCGAGATGCCCCAGTGATGGATGCGCGGGCCGGGTCCGGCAAGCAACGCTTCTTCGGAATTCTCATCGTCATAGACCATCAGGGCGATATCGACATGCCCGTCGGTCAGGTGGCGCGAGATATGGCCACGGCTGCGGCCGGTCTTGGTTTCCTTGAACCCGAAGACCTCGGTATAGAACTTCGTCGCCTCTTCAAGATTGGTGACCTTCAAGGCGATGTGGACGACGCGTGACATAATGACCTCCAGTCGGTAATTGGCGTCTGAATGCGGTTATTGCTTGGCGAGGCCAAGATCCTTCAACAAGGAGGCGAGCTCGGTCTGCTGACCATCGAGAAACGCCTTGAGGTCCTTGCTGTTCTTGTAATCGATGGTCCACATATTGGTCTGGGCGGCTTTCGCCCATTCCGGCGATTGGATGGCCTTGGCCAGGATATCATCCCACCAGGCAATTTCCTCCGGTGTCATGCCCTTCGGCCCCACCAGCACGCGCCAGGTGGCGAATTCGACATCGACCCCTTGTTCCTTCCAGGTCGGCACATCGGCCAGCGGCCCCTTTTCGCGCTCAGCGGCCGGTACCGCGATCATCCTGAGCTTGCCGCCTTGGCTCGGCCCGATCACCACTGGCGCCGGTGTCGCCGCTACCGTGATATGGCCGCCCATCAAGGCCGTTGCCGCCTCGCCGCCGGAATCGAAGAAGACGATCTTCAGCTTCGCGGGATCGAGTCCAACCGCCTTCAGCAACAGCGCCGCGGCGATATGGCTTTGGCCGCCGGGGGAACTGGAAACGCCTACGGTGACGTTGGCGGGATCTTTCTTCAGCTCCTCGATCAGTGCCTTGCCGTCCTTGATCGGCGAATCCGCCGGCACGGAGAAAACCACCGGCTCAGTCAGAAGTTGCGCGAGGGGCGTCACATCGTCGAGCCCCATCTCGCTCTGCCCGGTGAGCCGATTGGTGATCAAGGGCAAGGCCTGCACCGTCACATAGTGACCGTCGCCGCTATGGGAATTGATATAGGCGATCGCCACCGTGCCGCCACCGCCCGGCTTGTTGAGGACCGTGAAGGGCTTGCTCGACAATTTGAGCTGCTCGACGATGCCCTGCAAGGTGCGGGCCGCGAGATCCTGGCCGCCGCCAGGCGCGCTCGGCACCACCTCTTCAATAGGGCGCCGCGGTTTCCAGGCATCCGCCGCCGCGGCACTCATCTGGCTCGCGATCAGCGTAGCACCAGTAAATAACGCGATACAAAGTTGTTTCTTGAACATTGACATAGTTTGGCCTCTCCCCGACTTGGCGTTTCCTCAGAAATTGAAACCATCGAAAGTCGCCTTGGCGAACAGCTCCTCCATCGGCACCGGGCCGCCGGTAAGGCCATCCGCTTCGGCATAGCGAAGCAAGGCGTTGAGTTCGCCCTTGTTTTCTTCGACACCATAGGACCAGTAGTCCTTGCCCATGAGGGCCTTGACCCGGTCGATCTCTGCGACAATCCATGGATGCGTCACGCGTAACGTGTCGGTGACAGCAAGATCACTGATGGCTAAGGCCCGTGCCTTCAGGAAAGCGGTATAGACATTGACCGGCAGCCAGGGATGTTGTTCCGCAAGCTCACGCCGGATACCCATCAGATGCATAATGGGAAAGAGCCGTGTGGCACGGAAATATTCCTCTTCGGCTGCGCGATAATCGACAAAGAGCCGCCGCACAGTACCATCCGGTGCAAAGCAGGACGGCACGCGCGGTGCGATCACCGCATCGATATCGCCTGCCGCCAGCAGGCCCGACAGAGTCTGCGCCGGTCCGATCGCCTCAACCTTGATGTCGCGCGGCAAATCGAGCGGCATGCGGACCTGGCGGCCGGGCTGTTCCAGACCACCCGTGAACCAGTGAATATCCTGACGCCGCAGATTGTACTGATCGGCGAGCATGCCACGGACCCAGACACCGGCGGTCTGCTGGAAATCCGGTACGCCGACGCGGCGCCCGCGCAGCGCTTCCGGCGCATCGATGTCGCGATCTGCCCGCACATAGATCGCTGAATGGCGGAAGGAGCGTGAGACGAAGGCCGGCAGACCGATATAACGGCCCTGTCCGCGTGCCGTGGTCAGCAGATGCGTGCTGAAGGAAAGCTCGGAGATGTCGAATTCCTGGTGCCGGAAGGCACGCTGGAAGATCTCCTCCGCCGGCCCGGTGATGAGATTGACGCGGCATCCCTCGATCGTCACCCGCCCGTCGAAGAGGGCTTTGGTGCGATCCGTGTTCTGACAGGCGAGCGACAATTCAAGCGTCATCATGCACTCTGGTTTTTTGCAAGCCGCAGGCATTCGCGCCTCTGCGATTTCAGCGGCGCGGGAATCTGGAAATCTTCAAGCGATGTCAAAACTGTCGCCGGACCAATCCTGGCAGGATCGCTTCGGCGCAATACTCTTCGTTCCGCCGTTTCGACAAAACGGCAGTCACATCTTACGCATCGGGCAATCGGCGCCGGCGGCACCGCATGGATGCGGCACCCTGCGCCCGGTGATCAAATAACCGTGCCGCTACTCGATCGCGCCAGCCAGAGCCGGACGGCGATGATGCGGGATCGCTTCTTCTGCCAATTCAGTGAGCGCCTTCAACATGCGGTGCTTGCCGTTGCTCACATGGCGTTGACTGACATCGTAGCTCTGCAAGGCATCCCGCGCCTCGAGGGCGGCGAGGATGTCGCGATGTTCACGATTTGATTCCAGCAAGGCGTCGCGCTGCACGAGGCCATGCGAGCGGAACAGATGGAATTCCTTGACGAGGCCGCGATAGAGCT
The DNA here is from genome assembly GCA_035563795.1 of Terriglobales bacterium. Lineage (GTDB taxonomy): Bacteria > Pseudomonadota > Alphaproteobacteria > Dongiales > Dongiaceae > Dongia_B. The sequence goes on from DATMUQ010000342.1 coordinate 9,119, forward strand.
TCATCAGCCGGCCATTATGCGTGGCGCGCACGATGTAATCGTGGAACTCGACATTGATCGGATAGAACTTGGCGAAATCGCCATTCTCGGCAGCCGTCTCCATCTCGGTGACGAAATGCCGGAGATGGCCGACATGCTCCGCGGTGATGACCGGCGCCAGCAATGAGGCGGCGAGCCCCGTCAAACCGGCGCGCAAATCATAGACCTCGATCGCATCCTCTTTGCTGAGGCGCTTGATGAAGACCCCACGATTGGGAATGAGCTGGACGAAACCCAATTCCGCCAAAGCGCGACAGGCCTCACGCACCGGCCCCCGGCTGACCGAGAGCTTGTCGGCAATGGCCTTCTCATTGAGACGCTCACCCGGCGGCAACTCGCCGCTGAGGATCATCTTCTCGATTTCGTGCTGCACCACCCCGGTCAGGGAGTGCTCCCGAAGGTCAGCCACGGTCGGAATGGACTTTTGATCGTCTATCATGGGCAGATAGTCGACTGTCTTATGTTTATTGTCAACAATTTTATTAACGAGAGATTGATTTTGTCGTCCAGAAGCCGGGATGACGCCTCAAGCCTGCCCTATCGGGCGCGGCGCCTGAGCCTGGGCAGGACGGAATAGAGGGCGAGGCCCAGCCAGATCAGGCTGAAGGTGACACCCTGACCGGGCAGCATCTGCTCCCCGAACAGGAAGATGGCCAGGCTGACCTGCATGGTCGGGTTGAAATACTGCATCAGCCCGAGGATCTGCAGATCGAGACGGTTGGCTGCGGCCGCGAAGAACAGCAACGGAATGGCCGTTACCGGTCCGGCCAGGAGCAGCAGGAAGCGGTGATGCCAGTCACCGTCGATGAAATGGCCGATGCCAGTTGATTCGCGCCAGAAGAGATAGATGATCACCAGCGGCGCCAGGACCAGCGTCTCGGAGAACAGGCCCGACATCGCCGGCAGATTGAGCACCTTGCGGCCGAGACCATAGAGACTGAAGGTGGCGGCAAGCGCCAGTGCGATCCAGGGCACCTGGCCGACGGCAATGATCTGCCACAGCACGCCCCCGGTCACGAAGACGATGCCGACGATCTGGCCGATGCCCAGATGCTCGCGCAGAATGACAGCCGCCAGTAGCACGCTCAGCAACGGGCAGATATAATAGCCGAGGCTGCTATCGATCACATGGCCGGCCGCCACCGCCCAGATATAGATGAGCCAGTTGATCGACAGCATGGCGACCGTCGCCACCAACTTCACCAGCCGCTTGCGCGAGCGCAACAGGGCAAAGACTGGTGCCCAGTCGCGCAGCACCACAACACCACCCGAGGTGATGACCAGCGAGCCGAGGACACGGTACGACAGGACTTCCAGTGGCGGCACATCGGCCACCGCCTTGAAATAGATCGGGAAGGCGCCCCAGAGCACATAGGCGCAGAAGGCATAAATAAGCCCGAGGCGGCTGGAGCGCGTCATTTTATCCGCTGAACTCTATCCCCCGCCGCCTTGCGCCGATACCTGACCGATCAGGCCTTCGGCGCCGAGGTCTGCAAGGCAAGTGCATGCAGCTTGTCGCCCATGCCGCCGCGCAGGGCTTCATAGACCATCTGATGCTGCTGCACGCGGCTCTTGCCGATGAAGGCCGCCGAGACGACCTGGGCGGCATAGTGATCGCCGTCGCCGCGCAGATCCTCGATCGTCACCTGGGCATCGGGGATCGCTTCCTTGATCAGCTTTGCGATCTCGCTGGCTTCCATTGCCATGGCGTGTCTCCTTCTGCCGCTTACTTCGCCGCGCTCATCAGGCGCGGGAAGAAGGCTTCGTGGGTGGCCTTCAGCGCCGAGAGAGCCACGGCACCATGTTTACCAAGATCAAGGCGATCGCCGCCCGTCGTGCCAAGACGCGTCACCGGCACGCTGGCTGCCTGGGCAGCGGCAATCACCGCACCGGCATGCGCCGCCGCAACCGTCAGCACATAACGGCCCTGGTCCTCGCCGAAGAGATAGGCATGGGCCGGGATGCTACCGGTCACTTCGGCCGCGATCTCAAGCGTGGCACCAATCCCGCTGGAGATCGCCATCTCGGTGAGCGTGACGAGGAGGCCGCCATCGGCGCAATCATGGCTCGCCGTCACCTTGCCCTGTTCGATCAGGCTACGGACGAAATCGCCATTGCGGCGTTCAGCAGCAAGATCGACCGGCGGTGGCGCACCTTCCTCACGGCCGTGGATCTCGCGCAGATAGATCGAGGCGCCGAGATGGCCCTTGGTCTCGCCGATCAGCAAAATGGTCTCGCCCGCTGCCTTGAACGGGATTGAGACACTCTTCGCCACATCGGCAATGACACCGACGCCACCGATCACCGGGGTCGGCAGGATGCCCTTGCCGTTGGTCTCGTTGTAAAGCGAGACATTTCCGGAGATGACCGGGTAATCGAGCGCCTTGCAGGCCGCCGCCATGCCTTCGATGCAGCCGGCGAACTGGCCCATGATCTCAGGCCGCTGCGGGTTGCCGAAATTCATGTTGTCGGTGATGGCGAGCGGCTTCGCACCGGAGGCCGTGATGTTGCGCCAGGTCTCGGCCACCGCCTGCGCACCGCCCTGATAGGGATCGGCATAGCAATAGCGCGGCGTGCAATCGCTGGTGATGGCGAGGCCCTTGGACTTGCCCGGCAAGGAGACGATGGCGGCATCGCCACCGGGACGCTGCACCGTGCGGCCCATGACCAGATGATCGTATTGCTCCCAGACCCAGCGACGGCTGGAAAGATCGGCGGAGCCAATCAGCTGCAGCAGCACCGCGGGGATATCCGCCGGCACCGGCAGGCTCGAGGCAACGATCTCCGGCTGCTTGGGGGTCGGCACCCAGGGCCGTTCATAGAGCGGCGCCTTGTCGACCAGCGGCGAGACCGGCATATCAGCCTCGACCTTGCCGTTCTTCTTCAGGACCAGATGGCCGGTATCGGTGAGGACACCGATCTCGGCGAAATCCAACTCCCACTTCTCGAAGATCTTGCGGGCGATCTCACGCGCTTCCGGCTTCAACACCATGAGCATGCGCTCCTGGCTTTCCGACAGCATGATCTCATAGGCAGTCATGCCGGTTTCGCGCACCGGCACCTTATCGAGATCGATCTCAATGCCAAGGCCGCCCTTGTCGGACATCTCGACCGAAGACGAGGTCAGACCCGCCGCACCCATGTCCTGGATGGCGACGATGGCATCGGTCGCCATCAGCTCGAGGCAGGCTTCCAGCAGCAGCTTCTCGGTGAAGGGATCGCCGACCTGCACGGTCGGGCGCTTCTCTTCCGAGTCATCGGTGAACTCGGCCGAGGCCATGGTGGCGCCATGGATGCCGTCGCGGCCGGTCTTGGCGCCGACATAGATGACAGGATTGCCGAGGCCCGCAGCAGCCGAATAGAAGATCTTGTCGGCGTCGGCGAGGCCGACAGTCATGGCATTGACCAGGATGTTGCCGTTATAGCTGGCGTGGAAATTGACCTCGCCCGCCACCGTCGGCACGCCCATGCAATTGCCATAGCCGCCGATGCCGGCGACGACACCGGCGATCAAATGCCGGGTCTTCGGATCATCGGGCTCGCCGAAGCGGAGCGCATTCACATTGGCGATCGGACGCGCACCCATGGTGAAGACGTCACGCATGATGCCGCCAACACCGGTTGCGGCACCCTGATAGGGCTCGATGAAGCTGGGATGGTTGTGGCTTTCCATCTTGAAGACGGCCGCCTCACCATCGCCGATATCGATGACGCCGGCATTCTCACCCGGTCCCTGGATGACCCAGGGCGCCTTGGTTGGCAGTTTCTTCAGCCAGACGCGCGACGACTTGTAGGAGCAATGCTCCGACCACATCACCGAGAAGATACCGAGTTCGGTCATCGAGGGCTCGCGGCCCATGATCTCCAGAACGAGCTTGTATTCGTCCGGCGTCAGGCCATGTTCGGCGACGATTTCCGGGGTAATCTTATTGGCACTCACGACAGCGCCTCCACCATGCCTTGGAACAGCGCGAAGCCATCGGTCGAACCCTGCAGCTTGTCGATGGCGTTTTCCGGATGCGGCATCATGCCGAGCACGTTCTTCGTGCGATTGAAGATGCCGGCGATGTTGCGCAGCGAGCCATTCGGGTTGTGCTCCATCGCGACGGTGCCATCGGGCGCGCAATAACGGAACGCCACCTGATCATTGGCCTCGATCTCGGCGAGACCCTTGTCATCGATGAAGTAATTGCCGTCATGATGCGCCACCGGCACGCTCAGCACCTGATCCTTGGTGTAGCGCTGGGTGAACATGTTCTGGGTCGTGGCGACCTTCAGATGCACATTGCGGCAGACGAATTTGAGATGCGAGTTCCGGAGCAGCACGCCCGGCAGCATCCCCGCTTCGGTGATGATCTGGAAACCGTTGCAGATGCCGATGACGGCCATGCCCTTCTCGGCCCGCGCCTTCACTTCGCGCAGAACCGGCGAATGCGCGGCGATGGCGCCGGTGCGGAGATAATCGCCGTAGGAGAAACCGCCGGGGACGAGAACGAGATCGACCTTGGGCAGTTCCGTATCGCGGTGCCAGACCATGATCGGCTCGGAACCAATGGCCTTGGCGAGTGCGGCTTTGGCGTCCAGCTCCCGGTTGGAGCCGGGAAAGACAACGATGGCAGCTTTCATGGTGTCACCCGTCAGTCGACGAGATCGATGGTGTAGTTCTCGATCACCGTATTGGCCAGCAGCTTGGCGCACATCTGATCGACGGCGGCCTTCGCCTTCGCCTTGTCGGTTTCGCCGAGATCGAGCTCGATGAACTTGCCCTGGCGCACATCCTTGACGCCATCGAAGCCCAAGGTTCCCAGGGCATGGGCGATGGCCCGTCCCTGCGGATCGAGAACGCCGTTCTTCAGGGTTACATGCACGCGGGCCTTCATCTCAGCTCAGTCCTCTCGATCCGATGTGACAACAGGTAGAATGCTTATTTGCTCACTGCCCGGCATTCACTGCATGGTGGAGGGACCCTTCATATCGCGGGGCCCTCCTTCCGGCAGGATGCCGAGACGCCGGGCCACTTCCTGATAGGCTTCCTCGACATTGCCGAGGTCGCGGCGGAAGCGATCCTTGTCCAGCTTTTCATTGGTCTTGATATCCCAGAGACGGCAATTGTCCGGGCTGATCTCGTCAGCGAGAACAATGCGCATCTCTTCGTTTTCATAGAGCCGGCCGAATTCCAGTTTGAAATCGACCAGGCGCAGACCGACGCCCAGCAGCAGACCGGTCAGGAAATCATTGATGCGGAGCGCCAGAGCCAGGATCTCGTCAATGTCCTGCGGCTGCGCCCAGCCGAAAGCGGTGATGTGCTCTTCCGAGACCATCGGATCGCCGAGCTCATCCGACTTGTAATAGTACTCGATGATAGAGCGCGGCAGCTGGGTGCCTTCGACAATGCCGAAGCGCTTCGCCAGCGAACCGGCGGCGACATTGCGCACCACCACTTCGAGCGGGATGATCTCGACCTCGCGCACGAGCTGCTCGCGCATGTTGAGGCGGCGGACGAAATGGGTCGGAATGCCGATCTCGCCCAGCTTGGTCATCAGATATTCGGAGATGCGGTTGTTGAGGACACCCTTACCGGTGATGGTGCCCTTCTTCTGGTTGTTGAAGGCAGTGGCATCGTCCTTGAAGTACTGCACCAGCGTACCCGGCTCCGGGCCTTCAAACAGGACTTTGGCTTTGCCTTCATAGATGCGGCGGCGGCGCGACATCCCGGTTCTCCCAAAACAGGTCGGCGCGGGTCCAGCCTCAACCGCTTCGGGGTTATCGCTGGATGCGCCCTGGGCCGGCCGAGACTCCGCGCTCGAATCCGCATCCTTCTAGCAGGTGTGACCGGCCATGACAACGACGGCAGGGTCCCTCGCGGCACTGCAACACATGATTAAAATGCAAGGCAGATCAGCGAGTTAGATGACTTATCCCGCGGCCATCGGGTCAATGTAGGCGCCGGTCAGCAGCAGTATCCCGATCAGGGTGATCAGGGCCGGGCCGACATAGCCCAGAATCCGGCTTGCCCGCGCTGTATCGGAAACCCGGCCAAGGGTTTGACGACGCAGGAAAATTGACGCGAGGCCAATCGCGGAAAGGGTAATTGCCATGCCCAGCGCAATCATCAGGGTCATGACAACCCCTTGCCAGATCAGGCTATTGGTCAGACAGAAGACCAAGATCAGGATCGCCCCCGAGCAGGGCACGAAACCGGCGGCGATGGCGAGCAGGCTCTGATCGCCTTTCAGGCTGATCGTGTGGCTATGGCCGTGGTGATGCCCGTGATCGTGGTGAGTGTGGTCATGACGGTGGTGGGCGTGCTCGCCGTGGTCATGGTCATGCGCGCCATGATCATGGGCACAGCCGATCACCGCCTTGCCGCGCCAGGTCTCGACCAGCATGGCAAGCCCGATCAGGACGATGGCGCCATAGCTGACAAAGCGCAGCCACATCATCTCGTCGACCGGCGTTGCGAAGCTGTGCGAGAGGATGACATGCAGCACCAGGACAATGCCGATCGCTGCCACCACATGGCTGACCGCCATCCAGCAGGCCATGGCGATGCCGCGGGTCCAGCTCGCGTGATGCCCGAGGAAATAGCCGGCGATCACTGTCTTGCCGTGGCCCGGCCCGACAACGTGAAAGACGCCATAGAGGAAGGCGATGATGAGCCCGCCCCAGAGGGCCGTCCCGTCCTCACCGCGTTTGATCGCCGCCAATTGCGTGTTGATGACGCGATTGACGTAACGCTGCTGCGCCAGCAGCCAACTGCCGGCACGATGCAGCAGACCCGGGGCTTCGCTCGCCTCGCTGGGCGCCGCTTCCGATGCGGTCTGGCTCGCAGGATCAGCCTTAGCCGGCGCGCTCGCTGCGTCACCTTGGGCCGGTGTACCGAAGGGAGACGCGGCTGCAGGTGCATCGGTGGACGTGCTCGCCCCGCCCATCAGCGGATTGGCGCCGCTCGCCTGCTGCGCGACAGCGACGGGCGCCCATGACAACCAGCCCAGCGCCAGCAAGCCGCAGACGAGCCACAGACGAAACATGGCGACGAGGTGCAGTGGTCTCATTTGCATGCGAGCGTGATCTCCTGCGGATTGACATAGCCGCCGAAATAGGCGCGCGAGGTGTCATCGCGAATGTGCGGGTTACAGGCGACGCCATCCATCTTGGTGAAGCGCACCGGCTCGGTCTTGTGCAGGTCGACCTCGACATAGAATTCGTGGTCATAGACCTCGACCGCCAGCGATTGGGTCTTCGGATCGACGGGCTTGGGCAGTGGCACCAGAAAATCGAAGGTGACGATGCCCTTCGCCGCCGAGGCCTTGAAGTCGGTCGGCAGAATCAGCCCCAGATCCTTCTTATCGACCCAGATATAAGTGAAATAGTGGAACGGCTTCATATTGGGCCAGATGGTGGCGGCGATCTTCTTGCTCTCCGCCGCGTCAAAGTTCTTGTCATGATTGGCATCGAAGTCGCTCAGCAGTTCGTCGCTGAAGACATCGTCGAACACCCAGGTCAGGCGGAAGCCGGTGATCTTGCCGCTGTCGAAAACGAAGTTGACGGTGTTGTCGATGAAGACATGCGGATGCGCTGCGGCTGGCCGCGTGAAGCCAAGAACGCATAAAGCGAACACTGCGATGAGGGCAGAGGCCCGCATCGGGACAAAGGGCAACAGTGTCAAGGGATCAGAAACTGTTCTGAGCGGTGACGGTCAGCGGGCAGCCGCAGAGCGGGCACACGGCAACTTCCTGCGCCGTTGCCGGATCGGCACCGGCAGCAATCTTCTGGCGCAGAAGTTCCTTCATCTTGCCGAGAAGCTCGCTGTGATCGGACACATCAGGGCTCGCGCCGCTGAGGCTGGCATTGTCCACCTTGGCGGTACAGCGCAACGCCGCGAGGTCGCTGATCGGCTTCGGCAGCGGCTCGGCCGAGATGGCAAAGGCGGATCGGAGGGATAGGGGTGCCATGAGGCTGCCCAGGGCGATACCCGACAACAGATGCCGGCGCGTCAGCATAAGATTTCTCCGCGTTTCAAATCGCACAACCCCTCGCCCGCTACTTTACGCAGGGTTCCGCAGCGCTGCAAGCGGTGCCGCGATAAATTCATGTATTACCGTGATTTACGCGGCTCGACGCAGGGCGATCGTCAGCTGAGTCGCGATGCCGCAAGAAGGCTGTCAGATTCGCGTCAGAGTTTGACGTCGCTCCAGGCACCCTTATCGGGCTGCCCCGTGCAGAAGCGCCAGATCGGTTTGCGGTTCTGGAAAGCCACCGATGGCAAGGCGATCAAGGATGAAGACACGGTGCCGAAGCCGGTGTTGGACTTGATGTTCATGGCATCGAAGACCTCGCTGCCCGGCTCCCCCTGCCGCGATCCCAGCAGGTCCAGCCAGGCCTGCCAATCGCCCTTTTCTGGCTCGGGCATCTCGGCCACTTCCCAGAGCGGCAGGTAATGGCGAATCCGGGCGCTGGCGGGGTCATTGCGATCGGAGGCGGTAATCATCGAGATGCCGGATGGCAGCTTCTCCGCTTCGATCTGATCGCCGAGATTGCGCAGCCAAAAGGCATCCCGATTGTCGACGACGACCATATTGAAAGGCCGATAAGCGGCGGGATCGAGCTGTTGCAACATCTCGACAGCATCGACCGCATCGGCAAAATCGAGCGCATCGAGCACCAGCTCGCCGCGGCTGCGCTTGCCATCCTGCGGCCCGAGGGTATTGCGCCGGTTGAGCATGCCGACCACGAGACCGGCCTCATTGATGCCGAGCCAGGAGCCACCGGCCAGGTTGTCCTTGCCGGCCACCACCTCTGGCCGGTCAGGCCAGTGCCGCCCCGGCGGCGACCAGGGACGATCGATCATTTCGTCGCGATTGGCGGCGATCAAAACCGGCCAATCATGTCCCGGCCGCAACAGAATGATAACACTGCACATGATATTGCTTCCGACCAGTACCCGCCGCCGGCCCGCTTGGCAGGCCACAGGCAAGTGATGATCGCCTCACCCCGGATCCGTCTCTGATTTCTATTACACTTGACGCGGCCTCAGGGGCCAACCATTTTTACAGTCTAACTGACAGTTTGGGGGAAGGCCCGTATGTCCACCTTCGACGACCGCGAACAAGGCTTTGAGAACAAGTTCAAGCATGACAATGAACTAGAATTCCGCATTGGCGCACGTCGAAACCGGCTATTGGGACTTTGGGCCGCACAGCTCCTGGGAATTCACGGAGTCGAGGCGGAAAATTATGCACGCAACCTGGCGGAACTCGAGACACACACCCCGGGCGACCGTCATACCGTCATCAGCAAGGTCCTCGAGGATTTCAAATTGCGCGGCATCGAAATGAGCGAGCACCGGCTGCGCCGTCACATGGACGAGCTCGGCCAATCCGCCCGCAACCAGATCATGACCGAAGCCTGATCGCTTCGCTTCATTTTACGCGTGAACATAAAACC
>DATMUQ010000343.1:0-2494 GCA_035563795.1 Terriglobales bacterium
CGGGGTTTTCCCCGCCGTTCTTTTTTCGCGCGTCGTGATGATGACAAGCGCCATTAGGTGCCGTCTTTCAGCAGATAGTTTCGCAGCAAATAGCGCAGTCCGTGCTGCCATGATTCATCGGTATTGCCGCGAATATCCACACTCTTGACGAAGATCATCCGGCCGCTTGCCGCGTCCTCGACATAGAGATTGATATTGAGGATGAGATTACTGACCTTCTGCACCGTGCCCCAGGCCGCCAGGTCAGCCCCGGCCTTCACGGCGAAATCCCGTTCGCAGCCATTGCAGTTGCGGATCTCGTTCGCCGCATCGAGATCGGCCTGCACGGCCTGGGATAAGGCCACGAGGTCGTATGCCGGAGAGGCCGCCACCTGTTGCTTGAAGAGCGCATCCAGCTGCATCAGACGCGCCTTCTCGGCGGAGCTGGTTGGTTCCAGCGATGTGTTGATGAGATCGAAGCCAAGAAAGACCAGGCGCGGTGGTGCTGCCTGACTCGCGATCGGCAGGCACAGCAGGCCAGCAAAGAGGAGTGGTGCCATCAGGCGACAGAATAGCATGGCCTCATGGTCGCAAGCAGGAGGCGGCTGATCAATTGGCCGATGGATATAGACCGGCAAGGACCGGCGCCTGAGCCGCTGGCTCTGCCACAAAAAAACCGGGTGCAAACCCGGTTTTTCCAAAACTGACGATACACTCTGCGTATTATCAATTACCCGGTGAAGGCCGGGCGTTTGCCCGGCCCGGGGGCCGACTTGGCGATAGGTCGGCCCGGCGGACCGGTTATGGCCGTCTTTCCTGACCGTTTTGGATCGGGTGACCCAACCTGCCAGCGTAACGGCCGCCGGACCAGCACCGTCCGGCATGGTGTAACCGCGCCAAGAGGATCGGCGCGAAATCCCTCCGGCTAATTTATCCGTACCAATTGACTGAGTTCGTCCTTAATTCGGAGCTTCTGCTTCTTCAGGTCGCTTATGCAAGACTCGTCCGGATGCGGCCGACGTTCTTCGTCGGCGATCCGAGCTTCGAGGTCGGAATGCTTTGCTTTCAAGGATTCCATATGCGACGTGAGAGCCATCGGCGAATCTCCCTAGCGGCTTGCGGTTGCAGGGCAGACAGTCCGTCGGTCGGCGGGCTGAAGGCCCCCTTTCGAAGTTCTTTTCTTGAACTGTAAAGCGATCGTAACGCTGTTACCCTAATTGAGTAAATTGGTGATTTGTCGCATGAATCAAGAATCGACGATGAATGACCGGTTAATGCAGCAAGGGGATTGACCTTTATGGCGTCAAGCCAAGGAAAAGATGGAAAAAAAACGGCGACCCCAATCGAAACGAGCGAAACCGGCGGCCATCTTCCACCACGCCTGATCATCGGCATTTCCGGCGCCTCCGGCGTCGTCTATGGCCTTCGCCTGCTGCGCATGCTGCAGGACAGCATGATCGAAACCCACTTGGTGATGTCGCGCGCCGCGCAGGTGACGCTAGCGCACGAAACCAGCCACAAGCTGAAAGAGGTCAAGGAGCTCGCCGATGCCTGTTACGACATCGACGACATGGCGGCGGCGATCTCTAGCGGCTCCTTCCTCACACTCGGCATGATCGTGGCACCCTGCTCGGTGAAGACGCTTGCCGAGATCGCCAGCGGCGTCACCACCACGCTGATCTCACGCGCGGCCGATGTCGTCTTGAAGGAACGCCGGCGCCTGGTGCTGATGGTGCGCGAGACGCCGCTCCATGCCGGCCATCTCAAGAACATGCTGGCGGTCACCGAGATGGGCGGCATCATCGCCCCGCCCGTCCCCGCCTTTTACGCCCAGCCGCAGAGCCTGGAGGAGATGGTCGATCACAGCCTCGGCCGTGCCCTCGATCTCTTTGGTATCAACACCGACCATGTGCGGCGCTGGGGCGAGACCAAGACCGGCAAACCGGGCAAGGGTGTCCGGAGCTAGCGCATCCGCTTCAGAACCGCACGGGCTCCATCACCAGATAGCGATCTCAACCGCAATCAGCCTATATCCATTCGGCACCAACGGCTCCGTCACGCCGACCGAGTCTGGCGCCAAAAGTATTTTGGGGGACTTTCCACGTGTTCAAATATATCGCGCTGCTGGCCGCCTGCCTGTCGCTGTCGGCCTGCGCAACCGATCGCCTCGATGCCACGCAACTCGCCGGCTTCAAGAAGGTTGCGGTCATTTCCGTGGCGGCAGAGCAGTTGACCTTGACCGAAGTTGCCTTGACCGCCTTCGGCAATGACCAGAGCGAAGGCGACATCGCCGCCTGGGGCCTCGACCGGCATATCAGCGATCTGCTGACCAACTCGCTGAAGCAACGCTATCAGGTCGTGCCGGTGCGCTATCAACCGAGCGATTTCACCGATGACAAGATCAGCCGCAGCTTAGGCGGCGGGATCGACTACTGGTCCCCCTTGGGCGATGTCATCCGCAACCGTGTCGCCGGCCAGCCGGGCGCGGCCGGCATCGATGCCTATATCGTCGTGG
>DATMUQ010000344.1:0-8593 GCA_035563795.1 Terriglobales bacterium
CCTCAGCATCCTCGCGCAGATAGGCCGCTGCCTGGCGCAGCAGTTTCGAGCGCTCGACAGCCGAAACCTGGCGCCATTGCTGGAAGCCGGCCTTGGCGGCGGCCAAAGCATCATCGAGATCGGCCTTGGTCGCCACGGCCAGACGGCCGATCTGCTGTTCGGTTGCGGGATTGAGAACGGGCAGCCACTCGCTGGTGCTGCCATTGCGCCAGGCACCGTTGATCAGAAGCTGATGGGTTGCAATCGTGTCGGTCATTTTCTCGCCTGAATCGATGGGTATCGATGAGTATCGATGAAACGGTGGGGCCGGCATGATTCCATCATTCCGTCGCGCGGGGCAACCACCCTTATGCGTCGGCCTGCTGCCGCGTTCGGCCATGGCCCTGCCGTTGAGCCGCATCGCTTGAGATCGGCAAGCCGGGCCGCTCAGGCAGCCGACAATTGCTTTTCAGCCTGCGCCAGAATCTCATTGGACAGGTCCGGATCGGTGACGATCCGTGACAAGGCGATGGCGCCGATCATGGTCGAGACAGCGACGATCGCCCGTCGCTTGGCTGCATCTTTCCGCCCGTCATATTGTGCGGCGATCAGTTCGACCAGTCGCAAGAAGCCCTCCGTCGCCACATCGCGGATGGACACGTCCGCCCGCGCCAGCTCACTGGCATTGGCCGCCAGGAAACATCCTACCTCCGGGTGATCGCGATGCTCCGCCGACAGATATTCGGCGGTGACGACCTCGGCACCGTCCTGGCGGCTCTTCGCCGCAACCAGCTCGGCCAGACGAGTGGCCAGGGTGCGAAATGCCGCTTCGCTGGCTTCCGCGACCAGTTCGTTCTTGGTGCGGAAGTGGCGATAGAAGCCGCCATGGGTCAGGCCCGCAGCCGCCATCAGGTCGTTCAGGCCGGTGCGATCAATGCCGTTCTTTCTGAACTCCGCCGCGGCGGCTTCGACAATCCGTTCCCGCGTTTCCGCGGTCTCCTGCTTCGATCTCTTCATCTCGACCTACAGAATGATGGACACCCGACAAAGGTGGTTGACTTTTAGATGTTATCCAACATCTATATAGATGTCGAGCGACATCTAAAATGGCAGATGATCGCGGCAATGTCGGAGCTGCCTATGTCTTTTTACCTATCCAGGCCTTCCTCGCGCCTGTCGCGCACCCCGATCTGGCTTACCGTGGCGGCGCTCAGCCTGTCGGCCTGCAAGCCGCAGCCGGAGGCCGCGGTGGCCGATGTCCGTACCCTGGACCGGCTGGTCGCGGTGACGACAGTGCAGCCCGGCGCCGGCTATGAGCAGGCCTATACCGGGCTGGTCGCTGCGCGGGTGCAGAGCGATCTCGGCTTCCGGGTCCATGGCAAGGTGCTGGAGCGCTATGTCGATGTCGGCCAGGCGGTCCATGCTGGCGACCAGCTGATGCGCATCGACAACAACGATCTCGTGCTGGCGATTGCCGACAAGCAGCAGGCCGTCTCAGCGGCAAAGGCGCGTGTGATCCAGACTTCGGCGGATGAAATCCGCTACCGCAACCTCTATCCGACGGGTGCCACCTCCAAGGAGAGTTACGAAAAGGCGAAAGCCGATGCGGATAGCGCCCAGGCGGAACTCGCTGCGGCAGAAGCCCAGGCGCAGGTCGCCCGAAACCAGAGCAACTATTCGGTCCTGCTGGCGGATGCCGATGGAACGGTGGTCGAGACCTTGGCAGAGCCCGGCCAGGTCGTCGATGCCGGCCAGATCGTCGTCCGGTTGGCGCATGCCGGCCCCCGCGAGGCCGCGATCTTCCTGCCCGAGACCAGCCGGCCGGCACTCGGATCAATCGCCGAGGCCAGCCTGTATGGCGCGGATAATGTCAAAGGGACGGCGCGCCTGCGCCAGCTATCCGATGCGGCGGATGCGAAAACGCGCACCTATGAGGCGCGCTACGTCCTGGAAGGGGACGCGGCAACGGCGCCGCTCGGCGCCACGATCAAGATCCGCATCAAGAGTGACGGTGCGGGTGCGTTGACGGAAGTGCCGCTCGGGGCGATCGACGATGAAGGCCGCGGGCCGGGGATCTGGGTCATCGACCCGCAGACCCTCAAGGTCGCCTGGCGCGCCGTGAAAGTCATGAAGTTCGGTACCGAGACGGCCTTTCTGAACGATGGCGCGACACCCGGCGAACAGATCGTCGCCATTGGCGGTCATTATCTGCATGACGGCGATCAGGTCCGGCTGGCTGGCGAGAAGGCGGCAATGCGATGACACGCTTCAATCTCTCGGCGATCGCCGTCCGCGAGCGCGCGGTGACGCTTTTCATGATCGTCGCGCTGACCATCGCCGGCATCTACGCCTTCGTCAATCTCGGCCGGGCCGAGGATCCACCCTTCACCATCAAGATTCTGACGGTCTCCGCCTCGTGGCCGGGTGCCACCGCCCGGGAGATGCAGGACTTGGTCGCCGATCGGTTGGAAAAGCGGTTGCAGGAACTCCACTGGTATGACCGGGTCGAGACTTATACGCGTCCCGGCCTCATGCTGATGACCCTGTTTCTCAAGGATTCGACACCGCCTCAGGAGGTGCCGGAGGAATTCTATCAAGCGCGCAAGAAGCTGGGTGACGAGGCGCATAACCTGCCTGCCGGCGTTGTCGGACCGGTCACCAATGACGAATATTCCGATATCGATTTCGCGGTCTATTCGATCGAAGCCAAAGGCCTTCCCGATCGCCTGCTCGCACGCCAGGCGGAATCCGTGCGTGAGCGCCTGTTGCATGTGCCGGGGGTCAAGAAGGTCGGTATTCTGGGAGAACGGCCGGAACGGATCTATGTCAATTTCTCCAATGCGAAGCTGGTGACGCTGGGCATCAAGCCGCAGGACGTCTTCGCCGCATTGCGCAGCCAGAACTTCGTCACGCCAGCGGGCTCGATCGAGACCAGCGGCCCGCAGGTCTACGTGCGGATCGATGGCGCTTTCGACGATCTAGCGAAAATCAGGGATACCCCGATCGTTGCCGGAAGCCGGTTGCTGAAGGTCTCCGACGTGGCCGAGGTCGAGCGGGGCTATGAGGACCCGCCGACCTTCCTGGCGCGTCGCGACGGCACCGAAGCCTTGATGCTGACCGTGGTCATGCAGGAGGGCTGGAACGGCCTCATCCTGGGCAAGGCGCTGGAAGATGCGGAGGTCTCGATCAATGCCGACCTGCCGGCCGGTGTCACGCTCGGCAAGGTGACCGATCAGGCCGTCAACATCAAGGAAGCGATCAACGAGTTCATGCTCAAGTTCTTCGTCGCCTTGGCCGTGGTCATGTTCGTCAGCATGATCAGCCTCGGCTGGCGGGTCGGCATCGTCGTTGCCGCTGCCGTGCCGCTGACCCTCGCCACGGTTCTCGTCATCATGATGATGACCGGCCGGGTCTTCGATCGGGTGACCCTGGGCGCGTTGATCATCTCGCTTGGTCTCCTCGTCGACGATGCCATCATCGCCATCGAAATGATGGTGGTGAAGCTGGAAGAGGGGCTCGACCGTATCGCCGCCGCCTCCTATGCCTGGAGCCACACCGCCGCGCCCATGCTGTCGGGCACCCTGGTCACGATCATCGGCTTCATGCCCGTCGGTTTCGCCAAATCGACCGCCGGTGAATATGCCGGAAACATCTTCTGGGTGACGGGCTATGCGCTGATCACCTCCTGGCTGGTGGCGGTGGTCTTCACCCCCTATCTCGGCGTCATGCTGTTGCCGAAGATCAAGAAAGTCGCAGGCGGGCACACCCATATCTATTCGACACCGCGCTATAACCGCTTCCGTTGCGCAGTTGCCTGGTCGGTGCGTCATAAATTCATCGTCGCCGGCCTGGTCATCGCATCATTTGTCACCGCCGTTATCGGCATGGGGCTGGTGAAGCAGCAGTTCTTCCCCAATTCCGACCGGCCCGAATTGCTGGTCGAGGTGCAGATGCCGGAAGGGACCAGCATCGAGGCAACCGATACCGTTGCAAAGAAGGTCGAAGCCTGGCTGAAGACACAGCCGGAAGCCAAGATCGTCACCACCTATATCGGCGCCGGCGCGCCCCGTTTCTTCATCTCCTACAATCCAGAACTGCCGGATCCGTCCTTCGCCAAGATCATCGTGCTGACGCCCGACGCCGAGGCCCGCGACCGGCTGAAGCTGCGGCTGCGCAGCGAGGTGGCGGCCGGCATGGCGCCGGAGGCGCATGTCCGGGTCGGCCAGCTGGTCTTCGGTCCCTATCAGCATTATCTCGTTACCTTCCGCGTTATGGGCCCGGATGCAGGCATCCTGCGCGACATTGCCGAGAAGGCCGAGGCCATCGTGCGCGCCAATCCGCATACAAGGGAGGTCAATCTCGATTGGGGCGAGCGGGCGCCGACAGCGCATTTCGTGGTCGACCAGCAGCGCCTGCAGCTCATCGGCCTGACACCCTCCGAGGTTGCCGACCAGCTGCAGTTCCTGTTGACCGGCACGACCGTGACGCAGATCCGCGAGGATATCCGGACGGTCGACCTCATCGCCCGCAGCAGTGACCCGGCGCGTCTCGATCCGGCAAAGCTCGGCGATCTCACTCTGGTCAATCATGACGGTCGCTTGATCCCCGTCAGCCAGGTCGGCCATGTCGAGGTGCGTCCGGAAGATCCGATCATGCGCCGGCGCGATCGGGTTCCGACCATCACCATCCAAAGCGATATCGACGACGCCTCGCAGCCACCGGAAGTGTCAATGGAGATCGAGAAGGCCCTGCAGCCGCTCCAGGCGACACTGCCGGCCGGATATCATATCGAGACCGGCGGCAATATCGAGGATTCAGCCAAGGCGAATAACGCGCTCGCCCCGGTCTTCCCGGTGATGATCGCCCTGATCCTGTTCGTCCTCGTCCTGCAGGTGCGCTCGATCTCGGGCATGTTCATGGTCTTCCTCACGGCACCCCTGGGCCTGGTGGGGACCGTGCCGATCCTGCTGATTTTCCATCAGCCCTTCGGCTTCAACACCATCCTCGGTTTGCTCGGATTGTCCGGCATCCTGATGCGCAACACCTTGATCCTGATCGAGCAGATCCATGCCAACCAGGCGGCCGGATTGACGACCTACCAGGCCGTTGTCGAGGCAACGGTGCAGCGCGCGAGGCCGGTTCTGCTGACGGCACTTGCGGCCGTCCTCGCCTTCATCCCGCTGACGCAGTCGATCTTCTGGGGCTCGCTGGCCTATACCCTGATCGGCGGCACGGGAGCCGGAACAGTCTTGATCCTGATCTTCCTGCCCGCACTCTATGCCATCTGGTTCAAGGTGCGGCCGGATGCAGTGGAAGAGCGTGAGGTGGCAAGCCCGGCGCATCTCTCGCTACAGCCGTCTGAAGCGGCGGCCGAATAGAGGTCGCACGTAGCGCTTCAGGCAAAGCGAACGGGTGATGTCGGCCAATTGCCGGATGCGCTCTTACAATGTGCGGAGCGCGTCCGGTCGTGGATCAAGTAATGACGGTGCTTATTGCAGCCGGGCAACGACGCTCTTCAGCTTGCAATAGCTCTTGAGCCCTTCCAGGCCCTTCTCGCGGCCGAAGCCGGATTTGCGGTTGCCGCCGAAGGGCACCTCGATGCCGCCGGCAAAGTATTCATTGATATAGACCTGGCCGGCATCGACTTCATTGGCGAAGCGATAGGCCTTGGAGATGTCGCGGGTATAGATGCCGGCGACCAGAGCGAAATCGGTCCCATTGGCGAGGGCCACTGCCTCGTCGAAATCCTGCGCCACCTGCACGGTGAGGACGGGGCCGAAGATCTCTTCCTGCACCAGGGGATCGCTGCTGGCGCGGGCCGCGATGATGGTCGGCTCGAAGAACCAGCCACCGCCGAGCTTAGTGTCGTTGGCAATCTTGCCGCCGGCATGGATGACATTGCCGGCCGCGCGAGCGGCAGCGACATGGCCGTCGATCTTCTGCAATTGCTGCAGCGAATTCACCGGGCCAAGATCGGGATTGGAGAGACCATGGCCGAGGGTCAGCGCCGAGACCCGCCGCACCAGCTTGTCGAGAAATTCATTCTGAATCGCGTTCTCGATCACCAGGCGCGAGCCGGCGGAGCAGATCTGGCCGGTATTCTCGTAGATGGCGTCCATGACGCCCTGGACGGCGGCATCGAGATCGCAATCCTTCAGCACCACGACCGGCGATTTGCCGCCGAGTTCGAGGACGACACGGGTCACATTGGTGGCCGCCGATTGCATCACATTGATGCCGGTCGCGACCGAGCCGGTGAAGGTGATGTGGTTGACATCGGGATGCGCGACCAGTGCCGCGCCCGCTTCCCGGCCACGCCCGGTCACGACATTGAGGACGCCTTCCGGCAATCCGGCTTCATGCAGCAGCTCCGCCAGCAGCAAAGCGGTGAAAGGTGTCTGCTCGGCCGGTTTCGCCACCACCGCGCAGCCGGCGGCCAGCGCCGGCGCGATGCCGCGCATGGCGGTCGAGATCGGATAGTTCCAGGGGATGATCTGGCCGGCGACGCCAACCGGTTCCTCGACGGTGAAGCCGACATAATCCGGACCCAGCGGCAGGCTGTCGCCCTGCAATTTATCGGCGGCACCGGCGTAATATTCCAAGCAGCGGATGACCGAGCGGACATCGCCTTCCGCTTCCACCAGACGCTTGCCGCTATCGAGGCTCTCGACGACGGCAAGGCGCGCGGCATCGCGGCGCACCAGGTCCGCAGCCCGCAGCAGGATGCGGCCCCGTTCGGCCGGCTTGACCTTGCGCCAGGTCTTGGTGAAAGCCTGCTTGGCCGTGTTGACGGCATGGTCGACATCGGTCGCATCGCCGGCGGCGAAGGACGCAAAGGCGGCACCGCGACCGGGGTCATAGCTCTCCATCGAGCGGCCCTGGGCAGCGGGCACCCAGTGGCCATTGATGAAATGGCCCGTCGGCAAGCCACCCAAGGTGCCGGTCGCCTTGATCTCCGCCAGAAGCGTGTCGCGGTCCGTCGTCATTTGCCGACCTCGCTCACCTGGTATTGCGCTTTCTCCAGCCACGCCGGATTGATCTCGATGCCCCAGCCCGGGCCGGCGGGGATATCGACCATGCCGTCGTGGGCCTGCAGCGGGTTGCGCAGCACCCCGGCTTCCCAGGGATAGTAATCCAGCCCCTCGATCGAATATTCGACATAGGGGCCGGCATTGGCGATGGCACCCATGATATGGAGCGTGAAGGCGGTCACCAGGCTTTGATTGGCCGAATGCGGTGTCACCACCATGTTCGCGGCCGCGGCCATCTTGATGACCTTCATCATGCGCGAGACGCCGCCGATATAGCAGATATCCGGCTGCACCACGTCGACGACACGGTTCTCGATCATGTAGCGCCAGATGGTGAGGTCGCAATCCTGCTCGCCGCCGGTGACATCGAGGTCGAGCGCTGCCGTCACCTCCTTGGTCCAATGATGCTCCCAATAGGGGCAGGGCTCTTCCATATGGATGACGCCGTGATCCTGCAGCATCTTGCCGACCTGGATCGCCTTCTTCGGCGTATAGGAGCTGTTGGCATCGACCAGCAGCCGGGCCTTGTCGCCGAGCGCCGCCCGCACCTGGGGGACGATCGCCTCGGTGCGGCCAGGCCATTCATCCTCGTCGTGGCCGCATTCCTTGCCGATGCGGAACTTGAAGGCGGTATAGCCGAATTCGCCCTGCAGCCGCTTCAACCGCTCGGCCTCCGCTTCCGGCGTGATCTCGCCGCGCTTCATGCTGGAGGCATAGACCGGGAAGGGGCGCGGCGTGCCGCCCAGCAGCTCGCACACGCTCTTGCCTTCAAGATGGCCGCGCAGATCCCAGAGCGCGGTATCGAGACCCGTCAAGGCGCGGAACAGATAGGAGCAGGGAAATTTGTGCTCGCGCTCCGGGATGGTCTCGACCAGGTGATCGATATTGAGCGCATCCTCTCCCAGTGCCCAGCGGGCGACCTGGCGATGAAAGACCTGGGCGGTGATATCGGCGTTATAGCAGGACAACTGCCCCCAGCCTTGCTTGCCGTCATCGGTGGTGACGCGGACAAAGCCGACATCGCGGGTCGAAAAGGTCTCCAGACGGCTGATTTTCATGGCTATCTTCCAAAGGTCTCGCGGCACGACACGGCCCGGCCCCAAGCCCGACCGCCTGTCCATCGCACTTTATTGCAAAATGGTCTGCTGCTAAGGTCCATTCTGAAGAAAGTGGCAGACCAATTTAGTCGAAACGCCACACCATTGAGCGCCATGAGGGGAGAGCCATGGTCAAGCGCGCCGAGGGCGCGCTGCTGCAGTCGATCCGGATCGACCGCGCGGCGCCGCAGACCCTTAGTTTGCAGATTACCTCCGGGCTCCGGGACCTCATCCTCAGCGGCGCCCTGAAGCCGGGCGAGCGCCTGCCCGCCACGCGGACCTTGGCGGCCGAGTTTGGCGTCGCCCGCACCACCATCGTCGAGACCTTCGAGCGCCTGGTAGCCGAAGGCATTGTCGTCACCCGGGTCGGCGCCGGTACCTATGTCAGCGAGGCGCTCAACGTCGACCGGCCGGTTCTGGCGGTGACGCCTTCGGTGCCCTCGGTCTCCATTGCCCGCTTGGCGCGCGGCATGGCCGCCGCGTCCG
>DATMUQ010000345.1:0-5563 GCA_035563795.1 Terriglobales bacterium
CGAATTGCCGTTACGGATCAAGCCGGTCTGGGGCGAGGGGCTTCCCGGTATGCCAATACCAACCGTAGGCGATTCTCTCAGCTTGGCGTGCAGATCGGCCGGCAAAGCCGCCTCGATCGACCGCACCACGGCGGCAATCGCATTGACCGTTCCGCTGTAATCTTCCCGCGGGGTGGGCTGCCGCAGCCGGGCCAGAATCTGGCCATGGGCATCCAGGGCAATCCCTTCGATCTTGGTACCACCCAGATCGATCCCGATACGCACACGCATTTCGCCTCCAACCCGGCCACTATCCTGATATGTTACCGCTATCGCAGGAACAGCGATTTAGCCAGCTTTGTTTAACTAATTGATAACCAAACTCTGCTTTTCATAAGATAATAAATCGTATGTTAGCAAATGCGCAGCATCCTGCGGGGCGCTGTCGGAGAATAACGTGGTGGAGGCGCCGGCATGGCTGAGCGGGAGCAACTGACGCCCGAGGAAAAACGTCGTCGGGCGGCAGAGAAGACGATCCTGATCGTCGAAGACAATGAACTCAATATGAAGCTGTTCCATGACCTGATCCAGGCGCATGGATACAACATTCTTCAGACCAAGGACGGGATGGAAGCGCTGAAGCTGGCGCGCCAGCATAAGCCCGATCTGATTCTCATGGACATCCAGCTGCCGGAAGTCTCCGGTCTGGAAGTGACCAAGTGGATCAAGGAGGACGATAATCTGAAGGCCATTCCGATTATCGCCGTCACTGCCTTTGCGATGAAGGGCGACGAAGAGAAGATTCGCGAAGGCGGCTGCGAGGCGTATATTGCCAAGCCGATCTCGGTTGTTCAGTTCCTCGAAACGGTTGATCGTTTCCTACAGTGATTTCAAGGCATGTCCGCTCGCATCCTGGTGGTAGATGACATCCCCGCCAATGTCCGTCTACTGGAAGCCAAACTCGCTGCCGAGTATTTCGAGGTAATTACAGCGAGTAGCGGACAGCAAGCTCTCGATATCATCGCCAAGCAGGCGCCGGACATCGTCCTTCTCGATGTGATGATGCCGGAGATGGACGGGTTCGAGGTTTGCCGCCGCATCCGCTCCAGCGCCGCAACGCGTTTCCTGCCCGTCGTCATGGTGACGGCGCTCAGCGATCAGGCCGACCGGGTGCGTGGCCTGGAAGCGGGCGCCGATGATTTCCTCACCAAGCCGGTCAATGACTTGGCGCTCTTTGCCCGCGTGCGCTCGCTGGTCCGTCTCAAGATGATGATGGATGAATGGCGGATGCGCGAGCAGACCTCGGGTCAATTCGACATTCTCTCCGGCGATAATGAGCCGACGATCGAGGACGATCGCCAGGCCCGGATCCTGCTGGTCGAAGGCTTCGCGCCGACGGCGCAGCGGGTGCAGAGCATCCTCGATGCCGACCAGGACGATGTCGTCGTTGCCAGCACGGTACAGATGGCGACGGAACTGGCCGGCAATGAGCGTTTCGATCTCATCATCAGCGATATCCAGGTCGGCGGCGAAGACGGGCTGCGCTTCTGCTCGCATTTGCGCTCGCAGGAAGAAACGCGCCAGACGCCGATCCTGCTGGTGGTCGACGAATACGACATGCCGCGCCTGGTGAAAGGGCTCGATATCGGCGTCAGCGATTATCTGATGAAGCCGATCGATCCCAATGAATTGCTGGCCCGCGTGCGCATCCAGGTGCGCCGCCGCCGCTTCCAGGACCGCTTGCGCGCCAATTACGAGCGCAGCCTTTCCATGGCGCTCACGGATAGCCTCACCGGCCTCTATAACCGCCGCTACGCCATGCGCCATCTCGAGGGGCTGATGCGCCGCGTGGTGCAGACCGGCAAGCCGCTGGCGGTTCTCGTTTGCGATCTCGATTTCTTCAAGCGGGTGAATGACACCTATGGCCATGCGGCTGGCGATGAGGTGTTGAAGCAATTCGCACAGCGCGCTGCCGCAGCGGTGCGCAACATCGATATGGTGGCGCGGTTCGGCGGCGAGGAATTCGTCATCCTGATGCCGGATACCGATGGCCAGGCGGCTTTGCGGGCCGCCGAGCGCCTGTGCAAGCGCATCTCCGAGACGCCGATGTCGATCGGCCCGGATACGGCCGCCGGCATTACCGTCACCGTCAGTGTCGGCGTCGCCGCCTCGGCCATGGAAATGCCCGGCGAGGAGCTGATCAAGATCGCTGATGCTGCGCTCTACCGGGCCAAGCAGACCGGCCGCAACCGCGCCGTCATCGATCCCGCCTCGGCACTCTGAGGCTCTCACAGCTTGCCGGGACGTCCGGCCAAGCTGCTTTCCGCGTCTTATCGCCAAAACGAACAGGGCGCCGCGACAATGTCGGGCGCCCTGTTTCGTGACCTGACGAGCAGGCTGTTCGGCGAAACCAGATTACTTGATCTTGGCTTCCTTGAACGGCACATGCTTGCGCACGACGGGATCATACTTGTTGAATTCAAGCTTCTCCGTCGAGGTGCGCGGATTCTTCTTGGTCACGTAGTAGAAGCCGGTATCAGCGCTGCTGACCAACTTGATCTGAACGGTATTTGCCTTGGCCATGACAGCCCCTTAACTTCAAGCGTCGAAAAAGATGGCGCAAAATAGCCATTAACCGCCCGATGTCAAGCCTAGCTTGCAGTTTTTTGCTGTGACGTGCGATCCCGATGACGGCTGAGCGTCATAATATCATTGCGATAATTCAATAGCTTAGGCTCAGTGCTACCAATTGCCCGACGATCTTCCCAGCGGCGAAAGGCTTCGGCCAGGACGGCATGGGTGACATCGACGATGTTCATCCCGTCCAAATCTGCCTTGCGCCGCCAGCCCAGATCCTCCAATTCGCCGCTGCCTTGGATGGTCCCGTGGGCGAGTCCCCCATCGGCCAGGAAGAAGCGGGTATTGTAGCGCCGGCGCGACGTGACCGGGGTGATGGCCCGCAGCAGGTAATCGAAATCGCCGAATTCCGGATGCAGGCCGGCAGCCCGGTAGGCCCGCCACACTGGTTCATCATGAGCGTGGACAGTATCGCCGGCAGCGGCCGGCAGCGGCCGGCCGACCAGCAGGCCGGTCTCCTCATGGGTCTCGCGCAGGACGGCGCGCAGGAAGGCAGCGACAGGACGCCGGCTGCCGCCCGAATCGAGCATGCGCCGGACCGCCGGATGCAGGACTTCGTTGAAGCCGGAGGGCAGGTTATCGGCGTCATCGACGCGGCCGCCCGGGACCACATAGATATCCGGCAGGAAGCCGGATTTCATGTGCCGGCGGCCGAGCAAGACTTCCGGCTCACCACGGCTTCCCTGGCGGATCAGAACCAGGCTGGCGGCGTCGACTGGCCTGACCTTGCGGACCGGCTTAAGGGCGTCATCCATCGCGTCAGTTGATCAAGGCGGGGAGGAATTCGAGATCGCTCGACTGGTCGCCGGAAGCGACAGCGGGCGGTTGCGCCAGGCGAACCGCCTCGGCGAACAGGCTCGGCTGTTGCAGCAGGCGCTTCGCTACCTGCATATCGATCGGGTCCTCATCGGTCCGCGCCGGACAGGTCTTGCGCAAGGCATCGAGGGCGGCGGTGTCGTCCGGGCTGACCGCGTTGCGGCGCTCGGTCGGCACGCTGGGCAGGCGGCCCTGGGCGAGATCCCGCAGCAGCGAATCGGCATCGTTCTTGCCGACCGTGCAGATGGTGGGAAGAACGCCGAGGTGATGCAGGCTGTAGCCCGAGGGCGCGTGATAACGGGCCCAGGTCAGGGTCAGCTCGCCATTATTGGGCATCTTGCGGATGATCTGCACCGTGCCCTTGCCGTAGGAATTGCTGCCGACCACGACGGCGCGGTCGTTATCCTGCAAGGCAGCGGTGACGATTTCAGCGGCCGATGCGGAATTGCCGTCGATGATCACGACCACCGGCTTGCCATCCGTCATGTCGCTGCCGGTCGCCTCGAAGATCTGGTGGCTGTCCGGGTTGCGGCCACGGGTCGAGACGATATGGCCGCCGGTCAGGAAGGCATTGGAAACGGCGACAGCCTGATCGACCAGACCGCCGAGATTGTCGCGCAGATCGAGCACATAACCGGTCAGCCGCGGCCCGATCTCGGCCTGGGCGTCATAGATCGCGTGCTTGAGGCTTTTGCCGGTCTCGGAATTGAAGCTGTAGATGCGGATATAGGCGATATCGCCTTCGCGGTGATAGGCGACGGTCTCCGGCACCACATGGGCGCGGACCAAAGTCACTTCCATCGTTTCGCGGGCCGGTTCGCCGGCATTGGCATCCGGCGTGGCATTGGGCGGCACCGTCATGCGGCTGAGGCCAAGCGTGATCTTGCTGTCGACCGGGCCGCGCAGGAGATTGATGACGTCATTCTGCGTCATGCCGTGAACCGGCTTGCCATCGATCGTCAGGATCTGGTCGTCCCGCTTCAGGCCCATCCGTTCGGCCGGCGTGTAATGCAGCACCGAGACGATGCGCACGACATTCTCGTCGACCGAGATGGTGATGCCGAGGCCGCCGAAACCGTCGCGCGAGGCGCGGTTGTCATCGGCGCGCTTGGCATTGGCATAGCGGGAAAACGGGTCGAGCTTGCCAACGACACCGGTGAGCACCGCCTCGTAGATGTTCTCGGCCGGCATCTGCTGCAGCTTGGGCGAAGCGTTGACGGCTTCCTGGGTCACCCGCGCGACCAGCTTGCCCCATTTGCCGGCATCGCTGCTGGTCGGTTCGGGAAAGCTGTCGACCTGTTGTTGGTGAATGTCGAGATTGACCTGGTTGCCGATCTCTACCGCGGCCACATCCGGGTCCAGGCTGTTCAACTGCTGCAGGCCGGCCATCGCCAGGTCTTCCAGCTTCGGCTGGTTGATGTAGTAGGTGTCGATGTCCTCGAAACCGCTGACGAACATCTCCTTCGTCAGGCTGTTCTGGTTGACCGGTGCTGGCGTCGGCTGCGTACTGGTGCAGCCGATCAGGATGACGAAACTGGGAAGCAGGAGGAGCGGACCGATCTGCCGCAGAACCGGAACAATACCCGGCTTGCGCGAGTCCGAACGCGATATCGTCAACAGAGGCATTTCCACCCGAATACGGCCGTAGCCGCTGGCAAATTCGTCCCGATCACCTGTTTGCGAGATTAGCAGAAAGCCGTCCAGGCGCCAGTGACTATTCTCACGGCAGAGTTGATCAGACGGTTAGATCGAGGGCCTTTGGCGCGCGTCCGTCACGGCAGAACATCGTCCAGGCGAAGCCGGGCAACGGCAGTCGATTGTCGCCACGGAACGAAGGGATATACCGCTCAGCGACGCTTGCCGGGACCGCGTCCGGTTTTCGCTTTGCCCGCTCCGCTACGTCTGCCCCGCGTTCCCGGTTCTCCGGCAGGACTGGTGGCCTCGGCGTGATGCCGGGCGCCACGCCGCGGTTTCTCCCTGCTGCCACTTTCAGGCGAGTCCTGGCGGCGACGCTCTTCCTTGCCTGGGTGACTGGTACCGCGCGGATGGCCGCGCTTGCGCGCATCTCCGCCTCCCGGATGGCGCGACAATGAGTCGCGGCGTGGTTTCCCGCTTTGGCCGCGGGCGGGAA
>DATMUQ010000346.1:0-2892 GCA_035563795.1 Terriglobales bacterium
CGCCATGAATCGCCAATGCACATTTCGCCATGATCGCCTCTCCTTTCTGGGCGCCGCTCAAGCCAGCAGCGCGACTTTCTCGGTCAGATCTCGCAGATAAGGTGCCGGATCGAGCCCATTGCCGGTCGCGGCATGCAGAATCTCATCGGGCGTCCGGCTGCGGCCATGCCGGTGGACATGATGGTTGAGCCAATGGGTCAATGGCAGATAGTCGCCGTCCCGCAGTCCCGCCGCTACCTCGGGAACCTCGCGCGCTGTGGCAAAGAGCTGTGCCCCCATGACATTGCCGAGCGTATAGGTCGGGAAAGAGCCGATCATGCCGGCCGACCAGTGAACGTCCTGCAGGACGCCACGCGTATCGTCGGGAACCGCGAGGCCGAGATAGGCCCGCATCTTCTCCGCCCAGACCGCCGGCAGATCCTTGACGGCAATCTCGCCGGCGATCAGCGCCGCCTCGATCTCGACGCGCAAGATGACGTGAAAATCATAGGTAAGTTCATCGGCCTCGACCCGGATGAAGCTCGGCCGCACGGCATTCACGGCCCGCCAGAAGGTCTCCACATCGATATCGCCGAGGCTTTCTGGAAAGTGCTGCCGCAAGGCAGCGTAATGCAACTCCCAGAAACGACGGGAGCGACCGACCCGGTTCTCGAACAGGCGCGATTGCGATTCATGCATACCGAAACTGGTGCCGCCGACGGCATAGAGATTGACGATGTCGGTGGCAAAGGCGCCACGGCTGAAGGTGGGGTCGACCCCCTGCTCATAGATGCCGTGGCCGGCCTCATGCCAGATCGCGAACAAGCCGCCGGGCAGCCAGTTCTCCCGGAAACGCCCGGTGATACGCACATCCTCGCGCGTGAAGGAAATCTCGAAGGGATGCACGGTCTCGTCAAGACGCCCGCGCTTGAGATCATAGCCAAAGCGCTGCGCAATCCCCAGCGCGAAGCGCTTCTGGATTTCGACCGGATAGTGCCGCTCGAGCACCTCCAGCCGCGGTTGCGGCCGGCCCAAGGCGGTATCAATCAGCGGCAGCAGCCCGGCCTTAAGGCGGGTGAAGAGTGTTTGCAGCTGCGCCAGCGTCATGTCGGGTTCGTATTGTTGGATCAGGGCATCATAGGGATGCGCTTCGTAACCAATCGCCGCCGCGATCTCGCGCTGGATAGCGACTGTGCGCTCGAGCCATGGCTGGAACAAAGCAAAATCATTCTTCGCCCGCGCCTCGGTCCAGACCTGCTGCGCTTTGGTCTTCAAGGCTGCTGCCTCGACCACCAGTGCCTCTGGGATACGGTCGGCAATGTCAATAGCTGCCTGGGTATCCAGCAACGCGCCGACGCAAGGCGCTCTCCGGCCGATCCTCGAGATGGTCGAGTTCAACGGCGATGGCATCGCGCATCGCCTGCCCCGTCGCGATGCCGCGCGCCACGCCCGTCAGCGTCGCCACCTGGGCGCCCCGCATCTCTCCCGCACCCGCCGGCATCTGCGTCCGCGCGTCCCAGCCAAGCAGGTTGATCGCGCATAGCACGTCATTCAAGCGGCCGATCTCCTGATCGAACAGATTGACCGGTGCGGTCATCGCTGCGTCCTTTCCTGTTTCAAGCGACGCTTTCGTCAACATCTGCCGCCACCGCCTGCGGACGGCCGAAATCCGCCAGATGGCAGGCTGCGAGATGGGAAGCACCGCGCTCGGTGAGAACGGGATGCTCCTGCTCGCAACGGTCAAAGGCAAAGCGACAGCGGGGGTGGAAGCGGCAACCGGAAGGCAAGGCGACCGGGCTTGGCAATTCGCCGCGTACGCTGGCGACGCGGCTGCGACGCGCGGGATCGAGATCCGGGGCGGCATCGAGCAGGCCGCGGGTATAAGGATGACGGGGTGCCGCGAACAGCTCTTCGGTTTTGCCGATCTCGACGATCTCACCGAGATACATGACGGCAACGCGGTGCGAGAGATGCCGCACCAGGCGCAGGTCATGGGCGACGAAGAGAACCGTCAGCTTCAGCCGTTCCTGTAGATCAAGCAGGAGATTGATGACCTGCGCTTGCACGGAAACATCGAGAGCCGAGACCAGCTCATCGGCGATCAGAATCTCGGGTTCGACGGAAAGCGCCCGGGCAATGCCGATGCGTTGGCGTTGTCCGCCGGAAAATTCATGCGGCAACTTCTCGGCGGCATCCGGCGGCAGCCGCACGAGATCCAGGAGTTCCGCCACCCGGGCGGCAATGGCCGGGCGCGGACGCATGCGATGCACGGTCAGTGCCTCGGTCAATATCTGGCGAACGGTCATGCGCGGATTGAGCGAGCCGTAAGGATCCTGGAAAATCATCTGGACGCGGCGATTGAAGCGACGCCGCTCAATGCCCCGCAAGGTGCCGATGTCCTTGCCGTCAAAGATGACCTCACCGCTATCCGGCGGGATCAGCCCGACCATGGCTCGCGCCAGGGTCGACTTGCCGCAACCGGATTCGCCGACGATCCCCAAGGTCTCGCCCCGGAACAACTGCAAGGAAACGCCGTTGAGGGCATGCACCTGACGCTTGGGCTCACCCATCAGGCGCTTCAGCACCGATTGCCGAGCGGCGAAGCGGACGTGCAGCTTGTCGACCTCCAGCACGGCAGCGGATTTCGAGGGCGCTCCGCTCATCCGTCCCCCCGATTGGCCGCCATGACCTCGGCCTGATGGAAACAGGCGGCGGCATGGGCGTCAATCCCCTCGAGCAGCGGCAATTCCGCTTCGCAGCGGGCACTGCGGAAGGTGCAACGCGGATGAAAGGCACAGCCCGTCGGCATCGCCGAGAGTGCAGGCGGCGTTCCCTCGATCGACAGAAGCGGCCGGCGTTCATCGCCGCTTTGCGGCACCGAGCCGAGCAGGCCCCGTGTATAGGGATGATGCG
>DATMUQ010000347.1:0-11677 GCA_035563795.1 Terriglobales bacterium
CCTTGACGTCCTGCTTAACGCCCAGGCCCTTCTCATACATGATGCCGAGATTGGTCATGGCGGCAGGATCGTTCTCCATCGCCAGCTTGTCCCACAGCCGCTTTGCAGTGGCGTAATCGCCGGCGAAAAAGGCGCGGCTGGCGAGATCGCTCTCATCCAACGGGGCAGACGGCGCCGTGGTCTGCGCCAGAACCGGGCTGGGAACCAGGGCTAAGAGCGGCAGCGGGCATAAAAGGAGGACCGCCAGCACACCACAGCGGATGAACCGGGCCGTCGGCCGGGATGCCGCCTTGATCCGCTGAAAAACCGCCTGCTGCACGATTACGCTCCCCCAACCACCCAAAAGGACTCCGTTCAAAAGCACGTGTCTTGCGCCCCAATCGGACTGGCGCCACCTTGCAACAACTCGCCATAGGCCGCAAGGCAGGGAAATTGCTAGTCTCGCTTATCATTCAAGAGGGTAGGAGTCGCCGGCCAACCAGCCGATGACAGGGCAGGAAGCAGCAGCATGACGCAGAAGACCGCACCGACCGCGCGCCCGGAGACCGCCAAAGGCGGCTTCCATCTCACGTTGGGAGCCAAATTACGCACCTATTTCCTGGCCGGCATCCTGATCACGGCGCCGGTCGGCCTTACCATCTATCTTGCCTGGCTGGTCATCAGTTTCGTCGATGAGCGGGTCTTCAGCATCATCCCGACCCGCTACAACCCGGAAACCTATCTGCCGTTCAGCGTGCCGGGCATCGGCCTCATCCTCGCCGTCATCGCCCTCACATTGATCGGCGCCGTCACCGCCGGTTTCCTCGGCCGCCTGTTCCGACGTCTCAGCGAGGCGGTACTCAACCGCCTGCCGATCATCCGCAGCCTCTATACCGCCATCAAGCAGATCATCGAGACGGTCTTCGCCAACCAGTCGGCGGCTTTCCGCGAAGTGGTGCTGGTCGAATATCCGCGCCAGGGCGCCTGGTCGGTCGGTTTCATCACCGGCACCATCCAGGGCGAGATCAAACGCCATCTGCAGCGCCCCATGGTCAATGTCTTCGTGCCGACCACGCCCAATCCCACCTCGGGCTTTCTGCTCTTCGTGCCGGAGGAGGACGTGATCCGCCTCGCCATGTCGGTCGAGGAGGGGATCAAGCTGGTAATTTCCGGCGGCATCATCACCCCGGCAGATGTGCCGGCCGATACCGCGCCGACCCTCAGCCCGAGCGCAGCGTCTTGATCATGGCATCCCGCTGGAACAGATAGAGCTGGGTGCGCAAGGCCTCGCCGCGCGGCGAGAGCAGATTGGGATCGCGTTCCAGGATCAGCCGCGCATCATCCCGCGCCATGGCGAGCAGCTCGCTATGAGCCGCGAGATCGGCAAGGCGGAATTCCGGCAGGCCGCTCTGCCGCGTGCCCAGTAATTCGCCGCCGCCACGCAGGCGCAGATCCTCCTCGGCAATGCGGAAGCCATCCTCGCTTTCCCGCAGGATCGAGAGCCGCGCCTTCGCCACTTCACCCAACGGCCCCTGATAGAGCAGCAGGCAGCTTGATTTCCCGGTGCCGCGCCCGACCCGGCCGCGCAGCTGGTGCAACTGCGCCAACCCAAAACGCTCGGCATGCTCGACCACCATCACGGTGGCCTCGGGCACATTGACACCGACCTCGATCACCGTCGTCGCCACCAGGATGTCGAGATCGCCGGCGGCAAAGGCGGTCATGGTCTGATCGCGTTCGGCCGCCTTCTGCTTGCCGTGGACGATGCCGACCCGGTCGCCGAAGATCTGTTGCAGATGGCGATGCCGTTCGGTCGCCGCAGCAAGATCGACCACTTCCGATTCATCGACCAGCGGACAGACCCAGTAAATGCGAGCGCCACCAGTGATCGCACGCCGTGCACCTTCGATCACCTCATCAAGCCGATCGATCGGCAAAGTGCGGGTGGCGATCGGCTGGCGTCCCGGCGGCTTCTCGGTCAGGCGCGAGACATCAATATCACCGTATCCCGTCAGCATCAGCGTGCGCGGGATCGGTGTCGCCGTCATTACCAGGAGATCGACACCGCGCCCCTTGGCGGCAAGGGCGACGCGCTGCTGCACGCCGAAGCGATGCTGTTCATCGACCACGGCAAGACGTAGATCGTCGAAGGCGACGTCTTCCTGCACCAGGGCATGGGTGCCGACGATCAACTTGATCTCGCCGCTTGCCAGCCGCGCCAGCATGGCCTCGCGGGCCTTGCCCTTGTCGCGCCCGGTCAGCAAGGCAAGCTCGATCCCGGCCGCTTCGGCCAAAGGCTGCAGGCCGGCGAAATGCTGCCGCGCCAGGATATCGGTCGGCGCCAGCAGGGCCGCTTGGCCGCCGGCCTCGACGGCGATCAGCATGGCCAGGAGGGCGACCACGGTCTTGCCGCTGCCGACATCGCCCTGCAGCAGGCGCAACATGCGATTGTCAGTTGCCATGTCAGCAGCGATCTCGGTGACCGCCTGCTGCTGGCTGCCGGTCAGGCTATAGGGCAGGGCCCGCAACACCCGGTCGCGCAGATGGCCGTCACCCTTGCTGGCGCGGCCGGCAAGGGTGCGGTTATGCTGTCGCACCAGTGCCAGCGCGAGCTGATTGGCCAGCAATTCGTCATAGGCAAGGCGCTGGCGGAATGGCGCCTGTGGCAGAAGATCGGTTCCGGCTTCAGGGTTATGCAATGCGACCAGTGCCGGCCGCCAGGATGGCCAGTTTTCCCGCTGCATCACCGACGGATCGATCCATTCCACCAGTTCCGGCGCGCGCTCAAGAGCAGCGTTGATCGCCTTGCGCAGGGTCTTGGCCGGCAGGCCGGTGGTCAGCGGATAGACCGGTTCCAGGCGCAGCAGCTGGTCCATTTCCTCGACCGATACGATATGGTCGGGATGCACCATGTTGAGGTCATTGCCGAAGCGATCGACCCGGCCGCTCACCGCGCGCCATTCGCCGGTCGGCAAGTTCTTCAACAGCCAGTCCTCACGGGCATTGAAGAAAACCAGATCGATGAAGCCGGTCCCGTCGCCGCAGCGTACCCGGTAGGGCTGGCGTTGATGGCCGGGTTTCTGGTGCCGTTCGACCTTCAGTTTCAAGGTGACGATGGCGCCGTTCTCGGCCGCCGCCAGACTGGGACTCGCCCGGCGGTCGATGACGCCGCTCGGCCGGTGCCAGAGCAGGTCGACGACATGCGGGCCGCACAGCCGCTCGGCCAGCTTCGACAGCCGGGGCCCCAGCCCAGGGAGCTTGTCCAACGCGGCAAAAAGCGGGAAGAGGATGGCTGGTCGCACGAGCTTGCCCAATAACGCGTATTCGAGGACGGCGGAGGTTGATTATTCTCGCAATCCGTCGTTTCTAGCCCCGTCGGAAGATCGGGAAAAGGAGTTTTGATGGAGAACGCAGAAGAGCTGGCTAATCTGCGGAAAAGGCTGATTTTCCGCAGCTGGCACCGGGGCACGCGGGAAATGGACCTGATTATGGGCCGCTTTGCCGAGGTGGCCGTGCCGCAGATGTCGGCGACGGATCTCGCCACCTATACGCGGTTGCTTGAAGAAAGCGACCCGGATATATACGACTGGCTCTGTGGCCGGCAGCCGATCCCGGAATCCAACGATTCCACCGTCTTGCGGCATCTGATCGACCACAGCTTCCAGACAAACCGTACGCCCCGCTAGGTAAATTGGGCTGAGCAAACCGGCCAGACACGTGATCGACCTGCCTTTCACATTACCCGAACCCGGCCGCCACGATGTCGGTGGCGTCCCTGACGGAAGCGAAGCCCTGCTGATCGCGTCGCTAGCGCGTAACCATGGGGGCGGGGTGCTGCATGTGGCGCGCGATGACCTGCGCATGGCCCGGTTGGCCGATGCCCTGCAGTTCTTTGCCCCCGACCTGACGGTGCTCACCTTCCCGGCCTGGGACTGCCTGCCTTATGACCGGGCCTCGCCGCATCGCGACATCCTGGCCAAGCGCATCGACACCCTGGCCCGGCTGGCGGCCATCGCCGAAGCAGGCGGCAAATGGCCGGTGGTCATCACCACCGTGGCGGCCATCCTCCAGCGCGTTCCCGAGCCGCCTTGCTTTGCCGGCACGGCGCTGACGCTGAAGCGCGGAACGACGCTGAACCCCGACAAGTTGATCGAGTTCCTGCTGAGCAAGGGCTATCTGCGCAGCGGCACGGTCAGTGAGGCCGGTGAATTCGCGGTGCGCGGTGGCATCATCGACATCTTCCCGCCCGGCACCACCCAGCCGGTGCGTGTCGATTTCTTCGGCGATGAGATCGAGGATTTGCGCTTCTTCGATGCGCTCACGCAACGCAGCGGCAAGGAGAAGCTCGAGCTCTTTCCGCTCAACCAGATCAACGAAGTCAGCCTGACGCTGTCGGCGATCGAAAGCTTCCGCACCGGCTACCGGTCGGAATTCGGCACGTCGGGCGGTGATGATCCGCTCTATGAGGCGATCAGCGCCGGCCGGCATTATCCCGGCATGGAGCATTGGCTGCCGCTGTTCGGCGCGACGCTGGTGCCGTTCGGCGCTTATCTGCCGCAGGCGGTGATCACGCTCGATCACCAGGTCGAGGATGCCAAGAAGGCACGCCTCGACATGATCACTGACTTCTACCAAGCGCGCACCGATCTGCAGCGCGCCGACAAGGATAGCGGTGCGCCGATCTACCGGCCGCTGCCGCCGACCAAGCTCTATCTCACCGGCAACGGCTGGGACAATCTGATCCGTGCCCGCGTGACGCTGGCCTTCAATCCGTTCCAGGCGCCGCCCGGCTTCAAATGGCTGCCCGGCCCGGCCAAGCCCGGCCGCAATTTCACCGAAGCCCGCATCAATCCCGATATCAATCTCTATGACGCGGTGGCCCGCGCCATGCTGTCGGAAATGGGCGCCGGCCGGAAAGTCGTGCTGACCGCCAGCAGCGCGGGCGCGCTCGAACGCCTCTCCGGCGTTCTCACCGAACACGGCGTTACCCGGCAGGAAACGACGGAGAGCTGGCGCCAGGCTTTGGAATCCTCGCTGACCGATGGTCGCGAGATCATGGGCCGCGCGGTGCTCGGCCTCGAAAGCGGCTTCGCCACCGACAACATCATCTTCATCACCGAGCAGGATGTACTCGGTGATCGCCTGACCCGCACCGTCGCCCGCAAGCGCAAGGCCGATACCTTCCTGGCCGAGCTTGCGAACTTCCAGGCCGGTGACTATGTCGTCCATGTCGATCACGGTATCGGCCGCTATGACGGCCTGGAAACCCTCGATGTCGGTGGCGCGCCGCATGAATGCCTGCGCGTCATCTATGACGGCGGCGACAAGCTCTATGTCCCGGTCGAGAATATCGATGTGCTGAGCCGCTATGGCGGCGAGGATGCCATCGTCCAGCTCGACAAGCTCGGCGGGGCTGCCTGGCAGGCACGCAAGGCCAAGGTCAAGCAGCGCATCCGCGACATCGCTGAAAAGCTGATGAAGACGGCGGCCTTGCGCGAATTGCGCCGCGCCGATCCGATCCTGCCGCCAGAAGGCCTGTTCGATGAATTCTGCGCCCGCTTCCGTTATGCCGAGACCGAGGACCAGTTGAAGGCGATCGAGGATGTGCTGGGCGATCTCGCCAGCGGCAAGCCGATGGACCGTCTGGTCTGCGGCGATGTCGGCTTCGGCAAGACCGAGGTCGCGATGCGCGCCGCTTTCGTTGCCGCCATGAGCGGCAAGCAGGTGGCCATCGTGACGCCGACCACCTTGCTGTGCCGCCAGCATTTCCGCACCTTCAGCGAACGCTTCGCCGGCTTGCCGATCAAGGTACGGCAATTGTCGCGCCTGGTCGGTACCAAGGAGTCCAACGAGGTCAAGAGCGATCTCAAGGAAGGCAAAGTCGATATCATCGTCGGCACCCATGCGATCCTGGCAAAGAGCATCGAATTCGCCCAGCTCGGCCTCATCATCGTCGATGAAGAGCAGCATTTCGGTGTGACCCAGAAGGAACGCCTGAAGGAGCTGCGCGGCGATGTGCATGTGCTGACGCTGACGGCGACGCCGATCCCGCGCACCTTGCAGCTTGCCTTGACGGGCATCCGCGAGATGAGCCTCATCACCACGGCGCCGGTCGATCGCCTGGCGGTGCGCAGCTTCATACTGCCATACGATCCGGTGGTGATCCGCGAAGCCATCATGCGCGAGCATTTCCGCGGCGGTCAGATCTTCTATGTCTGCCCGCGCATCGAAGATCTCGACACGCTGTCGGAGCGGCTGCGCAACCTGGTACCGGAGATCAAATTCGTCACCGCCCATGGCCGCATGACGCCGACGCAGCTGGAAAAGGCGATGACCGCCTTCTATGACGGCAGCTATGAAATGCTGCTAGCAACCAACATCATCGAATCCGGCCTCGATATTCCGACCGCCAATACCATCATCATGCACCGCGCCGACATGTTCGGCCTCGCACAACTCTATCAATTGCGCGGTCGCGTCGGGCGCTCGAAACTGCGCGGCTATGCCTATCTGACGACACCGCCCGGCAAGAAGCTGACCGATACCGCCCAGCGCCGCCTGGAAGTGATGCAGACCCTGGATCAGCTGGGGGCGGGCTTCACGCTCGCCAGCCACGATCTCGATATCCGCGGCGCCGGCAACCTGCTGGGCGACGAGCAATCCGGTCATGTGCGCGAAGTCGGCGTCGAGCTCTATCAGCAATTGCTGGAAGATGCCGTGCGCGAAGCACGGGGCGAAGTTCTCGCCGCCGAAAAGGCGCAGGACTGGACACCGCAGATCAATATCGGCATGTCGGTGCTGATCCCCGAGGATTACATCACCGATCTCAACATCCGCCTCGGCCTCTATCGCCGCATCGCCGCCCTCGACAGCGCCGGCGAGATCGACGCCTTCGCCGCCGAGATGATCGATCGCTTCGGCAAGCTGCCGGAGGAAGTCGAGAACCTGCTGCAGATCGTCGCCATCAAGAAGCTGTGCCGCCAATCCGGCGTCGAGAAGGTGGAGGCGGGACCGAAGGGTGCGGTGCTCAGCTTCCGCAACAACCGCTTCGCCGAGCCGGCCAAGCTGATCGATTTCATCACCAAGCGGGCGACCATCCTCGCCGTGCGCCCGGATCAGCGCGTCGTCTGCCGTCAGGAATGGCAGGAGACCAAGGCCCGTGTCGCCGGCGTGCGCAAGCTGTTGCAGAACCTCGCCAGCCTGGTCGCGGTTCCCGCTTAGAGCCGGATCTTTTTGGACGGAAGCTCAGCTCGCCTGTTGCTGCAACAGATCGTCTTCGCGAGCGAGGTCGAACATGTGGAAGAGCGCCTCCGGTTCCTGGGCACCGGAAAGGCCGAAGCGGCCATTGAAGATGAAATAGGGTACGCCGTTGATGCCCTGGCGCCGCGCCTGGAAATCGCTTGCCAGTGCTGCGTCGATCTGGCCGCTGCCGCTCAGCGCATCCGCCGTCAGGTTATTGGGCAGACCGACATCGACGGCGAGTTTCGCCAGCACCTCCGGATCGCCGATATCGCGGCCCTCTTCGAAATAGGCGGCGAAGAGACGGTCCAGCATCTCGCTCTGCTTGTCGGCTGTTGCCGCGACATAGCTGAGGCGATGGGAGAGCAGGGTGTTCGGCGTATGGGCGATCAGGTCGAACCGGAAGGTGATGCCTTCATTGGCACCGATGCGCGCCACCGTCTGGTAGAGCCGGTTCGCCCGCTCGATGCTGCCGAACTTGGCATTGATGTATTGCTGCCGGGTCATGCCGGCCGGCGGCATGCCGGGATTGAGCTGAAAGGCGCGCCAGCGCCGTACCAGGGTGGATTGCGGCCGCGCCCGTAGCGCGCGTTCGAGACGGCGCTTGCCGATATAGCACCACGGACAGATCGTGTCGGAGAAGACGTCCAGTTGCATGAGCTCGCTCGCTCCTTGACCTTCATCATTGTGCTGCCGACAGGCACAACTGACAAGCCGGCACAGCCTTCCATACGGTTGACAGACCTATCAGGATATTCAACGCGATTGCTATTCACGCGCATTTGCCGGAATATTTTACCGCGCTGCTGATTCGCAAAGGAATGATTTTTTTCCTTTGTTTGTATGATTGCGCTGCGCGGAGGCGTAAGAACATGCAACGGCTCGCCACTCTGAGCTTGGCGGATATAACGTCGCCAGACGTTCTCGCCTTCAATCAGTATTGGCTGGCGATCCGTGCCAACCGGCCGATGCCGCAGAAATCCGCCTTCGACCCGACCGCCATCCGGCATCTGCTGCCCTATATCACCCTGGAAGAGCTGCACAACGATCCCTTGCGGGTGTTCTACCGCGTCGTTGGCTCCGAACAGGCGCAGTTTTCAGCCGGCGATTATACCGGCAAATGGCTACATGAGTTGAACTGGCTGCCCGATCTCAAGCAGCGCTTGCTCGACCAATATGCCGAGATCCAGCAGCTCAAGACGCCGATGTTCGGCCTGTCCCAATTCACCTGGCACGATCATCTGGAAAAGTCCTTCGAATGGGGCCTGTTTCCGTTTTCCGATAACGGCACCGATGTCTCGCATGTCGTGACCATCGAGGACTTCCGCCATATCACCCGCAAGGAAGTTGGCGCCCGCCTGCAATCGATTCCTTGAATCGTTCTAGACGGCTGAGCGTCTGAACAAAGCCGCCCAAATTTCCCGAACTTACACTGATGTGGTGCGATCAGGATTGGATCAGGCGGTCGCGCTTGGCCAAAGCCGGGAACAGCTTGATCCAGAGCGCCACGATGATCAGCGTGCCGATGCCGCCCAGCACCACGGCGGGCACCGTCCCGAACCAGGCCGCCGTCACGCCGGATTCGAATTCGCCCAGTTGATTGGAGGCGCCGATGAAGATCGAGTTCACCGCCGCCACCCGGCCACGCATCTCATCCGGCGTTTCCAGCTGAACCAGCGATTGCCGGGTCACCACGCTGATCATGTCGGTGGCGCCGAGACAGACCAGCGCAAGCATCGAGAGCGGGAACCAGCGCGATATGCCGAAGACGATGGTGGCAAGGCCAAAGCCGGCGACCGCCGTCATCATGGTGACGCCGACCCTCCGCTGCAGCGGGTGGCGCGAGAGATAGAGCGACATGGCAATGGCGCCGACAGCCGGGGCCGCGCGCAGCAGGCCGAGCCCCCAAGGTCCCGTCACGAGAATGTCACGCGCATAGATCGGCAATAGCGCCGTGGCGCCGCCCAGCAGGACCGAAAAGAGATCCAGCGAGATGGCACCCAGGATCACCGGCCGCGCCTTGATGAAAGTGATGCCGCCCAGCAGGGTGGCGGCGCGGCTCTGCCCCGGTGCTGTGGCACCCACGGCACGCGGCGGCGTGCGGATGCCGATGATGGCAAAGCCGGCGAAGCCGAAGATGACGGTGCCCACCAGATAGACCCAGTCAGGACCGAAGGCGTAGATGAAGCCGCCCAACGCCGGACCCAGGATGACGGCCAGTTCGCGCCCGCCTGCCGCGGCTGCCACGGCGCGCGGCAAGGAAGCGGCGGGAACCAGATTTGGCAGCATGGCCTGCATCGCCGGCATCTCGAAGGCGCGGGCGGCGCCGATCAGCGCGGCGCAGATGAAGATACCTTCGACCGTCAGGCTGTGCCGGAAACTGCCATAAGCCAGCACCGCTGCCATCGCCATCTTCAGCCACTGGCAGGCCATGCTGATGAAGCGGCGGTCGTAACGATCCGCCACCTGGCCGACGACCAGGGTCAACAGCAGCTGCGGCAGGAACTGGATGAGGCCGACCATGCCGAGGCTGAAGGCACTGCTGGTCAGGTCGTAGACCTGCCAGCCGACCGCCACGACCAACATGTTGTAGGCCATGAAGGCACCGGTCTGCCCCAGCCAGAAGCTGAGCAGGTTTGGATGGTGCAGCAGCAGGGGCTTGGTCATATCGGGCTTCAGGATAGCGGCTGGCGGGTGAACGCGGGGAACCGGCATGAAGGGGAACTTGCCGGCGGAGAAAGGAGACGCGATAGTCTGCCGCAACAAGCGCCCGGACCGTCAGCGTCCGGCGCCCCCTGAGGAACGATCCATCGTGTCACCGATATGCCCGATCACCGTGCAGCCCGCAAGACGCGAAGATCTGCAGGTCCTGCCGGGCTGGTTCTCGACTGAAGCCGAGCTGATCCAATGGGGCGGGCCACAGCTCAGTTTCCCGCTTGACGCGCCACAGCTGGCGGCGATGTGGGCTGAATACAGCGATACGCCGCCCCGGCGCCTGATCTGGTCGGGCCATGGCGCTGGAACCGGCATCGTTGCCCATGCCCAGGCGGTGTTGAATTGGCCGGAGAGGACGGCGCGGCTGGCGCGGATCGGCCTCGCGCCGGCGCTGCGCGGACAGGGGCTGGCACAAGATTTCCTTGCGGCGGTGATCGCGCAACTGGCCGAACTTGAAGACTTCACGCGGCTGGAATTGAACGTCTACAGCTTCAACCAGCCGGCCATCCGGCTTTATGAGCGACTTGGCTTCACAACGGAAGACATTGCGCCGGCCACCGCGGCCGCCGCAAAACATGGCTGGGAGGTCATGCGCATGGCACGTCCCCTGCCATAGGGGACGTCGCCGCCCGGGGCAATCGCCTGGCGCCTGTCAGGCCTTCTCGATCGGCATCATGTCATCGGAGAAGAGGTCGAGGTCCTGGCCCACATGCTCGCCACAGAAGCAGCGCGTGACGATGCCGTCTTGCAACAGCGGCAATTGCAGGAGCTCGACATTGACGATGCCGCGATCATCGCGCAGCGGCCACTCGTAATTGGCATACATGGGCCGCTTCGCGATGGCGAAGGCAAAGTCCTCCATGATCTCCCCGGCCATGGTATTCGGCATGTCAATCTCGTCGACATATTTGCCGGTGTAATCCCAACCCGCCGCCTGCACACTGTGGGTGCCCACAAGCCGGTAGCGGGCGCGCAGCGGATTCTGCTCGAGATCGACGAGGATGACATAGGGCAGGGCCGCGCGCGGGATCGCCATCGCATCGACCTCGTCGACATCGGGCGCAACGCGATCTCCGCGCAAGTTGCTCCAGTAATCGTAGAGCGCCTGGAGATGCGGCGACCGGATAGTGGCGCGGTCAAAATCAAACTGGCGAATAATGGGCATGAGATTGGCTTGAATGGCTGTCACGGCGATACAGCCTGAACAGCTGGCACCGCGATTCATTTCCAGTAGGCTGGAAAAGGATGGCGGATGGGGTGAGATTCGAACTCACGGTGAGCTTGCACCCACGGCGGTTTTCAAGACCGCTGCCTTAAACCACTCGGCCACCCATCCATCGGACATTCCCGGTCGGCACTGCCGGCTGCGGGAACGGCCCTTGATTATCTGCTGACACCGCTGCGGTCAATCTCATCCGTCCGTCACCAAGCGCGGATGCGGATAACCTCACGCGGGACGCGGTCGAAGCACGGAAATCAGCCGCGTCGGGGGTGAGAGAGGCGCAGCAATGTCTCCTTATCGCC
The DNA here is from genome assembly GCA_035563795.1 of Terriglobales bacterium. GTDB lineage: Bacteria > Pseudomonadota > Alphaproteobacteria > Dongiales > Dongiaceae > Dongia_B. The sequence goes on from DATMUQ010000347.1 coordinate 11,458, forward strand.
CTGACTTCGGCGTGACCAAGGGCTTGAGCAATTCTCACTATCGGCCGACATCTTATAGGGGTAAAATAGCATTATTATCAGGGTATAAATACTAACAGCCTGCCGCAATGAGGATGCCCATGCCGGCCACATCCGAAAATCCGCCCACGCCTGAAAATCCCCTCGGCACCTATCTGAAGGACCGGCGGGCCAAACTCGATCCCAAGGCCTTCGGCTTTTC
>DATMUQ010000348.1:0-4882 GCA_035563795.1 Terriglobales bacterium
TCGCCCGTCTCGTCCGCCACTACGGCACCGCGCCCTGCATGCTGGCAAGCGCCCTCATCACGCTTCTCAGCATGATCCTGCTGCCGGTCTATACCAGCGTGCCGGCCTGGTTCCTGCTGCGGCTGGTCGGCGGCATGGCCAGCGCCACGCCCTGGATCGTCAGCGAGACCTGGATCAATCTGGTGGCGGGCGAGCAGCACCGCAACCGGGTCTTCGCCATGTATGGCGCGGTGATCGCCATCGGCTTTGCCACCGGCCCGGTCATCCTCACTTTGGTCGGTACCGAAGGTCTGGCGGCGATCTCCTGCTTCATCGGCCTCAGCATCGCCTCGTCGATCCCGATCGTGCTGTTGCGCCGCTTCATGCCGCCGCTCGATGACGAGCCGGATCACAATGTGCTGGGCGTATTCCGCGCCGTTCCCGCTTTGCTCGCCGCCGCCTTCCTGTCCGGTGCGCTCGATGCCGCCTTGTTCAGCTTCCTGCCGCTCTGGGGCCTGCAGACCGGACTCGACCGGCAGTACTCCCTGACCCTGCTCAGCATCTTCATTGCCGGCAATATCCTGCTGCAATTCCCGCTGGGCTGGCTCGCCGATAAGATCGGCCCGCGGCGGGTCATGCTTGGCTGTGCCGTGCTCTGCCTGCTGGGGCCAGTCGCCATCATCCTCTGCACCGGCCAGCCGGTCCTGCTCGCGGTGATGTTCTTCTTCTGGGGTGGATCGGTCTGGGGCGCCTATACCGTGGCCCTGGCTGCGATGGGACGCTATTTTACTGGCGCAGCGCTGGCGGTCGCCAATGCCGCCTTCGTCATGACCTATACGCTTGCCAATGTGGTGGGGCCGCCGCTGGCCGGCTTCGCCTTCGATACCTGGCAGCCCAACGGGCTGATGATCGTCAGCCTCGCCGTCGCCGTGATTTATGCGCTGATCGCGCCGTGGCCGATCCGCGTCCCGGAACGGCCGAACAGCTGAAGCAAGCCCAGCTCTATCTCGCGGTGGCTGGCCGGTAGCGCTGGTCCTTCGCCAGCATCACGCCCTGCTGCCCGGCAATGCCAAGCTCGAGGCTCTCGGCGATGCGCTGCGCCCGTTCCAGGAAATGTGCCGCCGCCTTGGGCGGGCAGACCTCCAACGCCGTCGCCTTGAAGATCGCCAGCCAGCGGTCGAAGTGATCGGCATGGATCGGCAAGGGCAGATGCTTCTGCATCGGCTGGCCGTGATAGCGGCCGCTCATCAAGGCGACCGACGACCAGAAGGCCATCATGCGCTGCAGATGCGGTTCCCAATCCGCGATCCGCGCGGCGAAGACCGGACCGATGAAGGGATCCGCCTGCACCGCCGTATAGAAGCGCCGCACCAGCGTCTCGATCATCGCTTCGTCGATGCCAGTTTCCGCCTGCAGGGCAGCAACAATGGCGGCACGGCGCTCCGGCCCGTCCAGGCTCGGCAGCACGCGCAACTCACTGGCGGCACCTTCGCCGGCATCGGCCGGGCGTTTCCCCGTCTGCTCTCTCTGGTCGGACATGATCCGCTCCACGCTGCATAACTCTCCTGGTAGGTAATAGGCGTATAAAGAGGTATTTTCAATACCCTTTTAAAACCTGCGACATTCCGCGCCGGCAAGTCCTGAATTCAGATGTTCAGAGCGGGGCCGCGGTATCCGCCAGCAGATGCCGCATGCGCTTCAGCATGCCGGGGCGGGCCACCAGATCCGCCAGGGTATAGTTATCGAGCGTGGTGAGGAAGGCGAGCAACGCCTCTTCCAGCGGCCCGCGCAGCCCGCAGGCCGGCGCCACGATGCAATGGTTGCGCTCGCGGTCGAAACATTCGACCAGGTCGAAGCCGTCTTCCGTGGCCCGCACCACCTCGCCGAGGCGGATCTCCGCCGCCGGGCGCGCCAGGCGCAAACCGCCACCACGGCCGCGCAAACTGTCGATGAAGCCCGCTTGCGCCAGGGTCTGCGTCACCTTCATCAGGTGATTGCGCGAGATGTCATAGCGCCGGGCGATCTCCTCGATGGTGTGCAGCTCATCGGGCTCGATGGTCAGCAGCATCAGCAGCCGCAAGGCGTAATCGGTGTGCAAAGTGAGGCGCATGCAAGGCTCCGGGCGTCCGTCGCGTCGGGCCGCCACTTCCTGTTCGAGGTCATTTATTTAAGGCATTTTGGAAGCTTATTTAGGCACTCCCCCTGAAAGCGTCAATTGCCCCTGATGTCGCTCAGGCCTTTTGGGAGCCCGGGGCGCGTAAACATCTTTCCGTCTTTGCGGTTCCAGGGCCTTCCGCGAGCTTTCCTCGTTTGGACACGCAGTATTGCTCGCTTTACCCTATCGACGGAATAGAGATTACTGCTGCTACCAGAAACCATGCGTGCTGACCGGCGCGGCGCATCCTCGAAAAGGGTGCGGGCCGCCAACGGCGGCGCTTTGCCCAAAGCCGGGCCAGGACGGAGCAGGACATGTCCGCAACAACAGCGAGCGAGCGCAGCAAACGCGGCCAGATGAAGCTGGGCGCCTTCATGTATACGGCCGGCCATCATGTGGCCGCCTGGCGCCATCCGGACGTCTCCGCTTCGGCCACCAGCGATTTCGCCTATCGCGCCGCCTTCGCCCGCAAGGCGGAAGCGGCCAAGTTCGATCACATCTTCCTTGCCGATGGCGTCGGGGTCGGCGATCGCCGCACCAATGTGCTGAGCCGCAGCGACGAATGGTCGAACGGCTTCGAGCCGGTGACGCTGCTCTCGGCCCTCTCGACCGTGACCGAGACGATCGGCCTGGTCGCCACCGCTTCCACCACCTTTCACGAGCCCTATAACCTCGCCCGCTTCTTCGCCTCGCTCGACCAGTTGAGCAATGGCCGCGCGGGTTGGAACCTCGTCACTTCATCGGCCGAATTGGAAGCGAAGAACTTCTCCTCCCTGCCCCATCTCGCGCATGGTGACCGCTATGCGCGGGCCAATGAATTCATCGACGTGGTGCTGGGCCTGTGGAATTCCTGGGAAGACGATGCCTTCCTGCGCGACAAGGAAAGCGGCCGCTTCTTCGACCCCGACAAGCTGCATATCCTCAATCATGTCGGCGAGCATTTCAGCGTGCGTGGCCCCCTGAACGTGGCGCGCTCGCGCCAGGGCCATCCGGTCGTCGTCCAGGCCGGTTCGTCGGAAGCCGGCCAGGAACTGGCGGCGCGCACCGCGGAAGTCGTCTTTACCGCCCAGCGCACCTTGCAGGAAGCGCAGAGCTTCTACGCCGATCTCAAGGGCCGCCTGGCGAAATACGGCCGGGCGCCGGAAGACCTCAAGATCCTGCCGGGCGTCTTCCCGGTGGTCGGGCGCAGCGAGGCGGAAGCCCAGGACAAGTTCGAGCAGTTGCAGGAACTGATCCATCCCGAGATCGGCCTCACTTTGCTCTCCAACTACATCGGCAATTTCGATCTTTCAGCCTATCCGCTCGACGGGCCGCTGCCGGATTTGCCGGTGACCAATGCCAGCCAGAGCCGCCAGAAGCTGCTGGTCGATCTTGCCCGCCGCGAGAACCTGACCATCCGCCAGCTCTATCTCCGCATCGCCGGTGCGCGCGGCCATTGGCAGCTTATCGGCACCGCCGCGCAGATCGCCGACCAACTGGAAGAGCGCTTCCTCGGCTTTGGCGCCGACGGCTTCAATGTCATGCCGCCGACCGTGCCGGGAGGGCTCGATGATTTCATCGAGCTGGTCATTCCCGAATTGCGCCGCCGCGGCCTCTTCCGCAGCGAATATGAAGGCAAGACCCTGCGGGAGAACCTGGGTCTCAAATTCCCCACGCACCGGCCGCATCGCCGCGATGGCGCGCAGATCGCCGCTGCCGAATAGCCGATCCCTTTTCCACCAGCACCAACCGACACCAACGGATAACCGACAGAGGAGAGCCGAAATGTCCGTCGCTTTGCAGGAAAAAGCCAACAACACCGTCCTTCCCTTCGAGGTGAAGCGCATCGCCGGCCGCATCGGCGCCGAACTGACCGGCATCAAATTGAGCGGCGATCTCAGCCCGGAGACCTATAAGGCGATCCGCGCCACCTTGCTGGAACACCGGGTCATCTTCTTCCGCGGCCAGCAGCATCTCGACGATGCCGAGCAGGAGCGCTTCGCCCGCCTGTTCGGTGAGCTGGTCGCCCATCCGACCGAGAAGGTCCGCAGCGGCTCGACCGCCATCCTGGAACTCGATACCGGCAACGGCAATGGCAAGGCCGATCAGTGGCATACCGATGTCACCTTCGTCGATGCCTATCCGCAGATCTCGATCCTGCGCTCGGTGCAGGTGCCGGATTACGGCGGCGACACCGTTTGGGCCAATACCGTTGCCGCCTATGAGCATCTGCCGGCGGAGCTGAAGGATCTCGCCGACAATCTCTGGGCGGTCCATAGCAACAAATACGATTATGCCGCCCAGCGCCCGCATGCCAGCGAAGCCGAGAAGAAGCATTACGAGAGCACCTTCGCCTCGACCCAATACGAGACCGAGCACCCGGTGGTGCGCATCCATCCTGAGACGGGCGAGAAGTCGCTGGTTCTCGGCTATTTCATCCAGAAATTCGTCGGCCAGAACCATATCGACAGCGCCCGGCTGTTCGACATCCTGCAGGGCCATGTGACGCGCCTCGAGAACACCGTGCGCTGGCGCTGGCAGGCCGGCGACGTCGTCATCTGGGACAACCGCTCGACCCAGCATCTCGCCATCAACGATTACGGCGACCAGCGCCGCATCGTGCGCCGCTCGACCATCGCCGGCGACGTGCCGGTCAGCGTCAACGGCAAGCACAGCCAGATCCGCAGCAAGGTCGTCCCGCTCCGCCCCCAGGCGGCGGAATAACTTGTGACGGGAGGAGAGGCAATCTTGGTTGCTGATCGAGCACAA